>CAZVNK010000531.1:0-841 GCA_964628115.1 uncultured Ignavibacteriaceae bacterium
GACGAAGCTCATCATCAGCGGCACGCGCGGCGCGCTTCTCGGTCGTAGATATTCTCGTCAGGAGTTGACCTTCTCGGATTATGTTTTCGACCGGTAAATATTTGCTTGCTCTACGATGCCCGGGCGTATATACTATCCCCGATGACCAATCAGACAGATAATATAAAAGCGCAGATCGATCTTGATCGTTTGCCTCAGCACGTTGCCATCATCATGGACGGCAACGGACGCTGGGCAAAAAAGCGCGATTTGCCGCGAACCGCCGGGCACGAAGCCGGTGTCGATGCCGTGCGCGAAGTCGTGCGCGCCGCCGCCGAAATAGATATCAAGTATCTCACCCTGTATACTTTCTCCGTGGAAAACTGGAAACGCCCGCGCGAGGAGGTGGCGGCATTGATGAAACTGCTGACCCGCACCACCCGGAGTGAAATCGACGAGTTGAACCGCAACAACGTTCGGTTGATCACGATCGGGCATATCGGTGGTTTGTCGCGAACCCGTCGCGAGGTGTTGGCGCGCGCCATGGAAAAAACCAAAAACAACGACGGGTTGGTGTTGAACCTTGCGCTCAATTACGGCGGACGATCCGAAATCATCGACGCGGTGCGGGCGATCTCCATGCTGGTGCGATCCGGGCACGTGGAAATCGGCGAGATCAACGAAGAATTGTTTTCGAGTTATCTGTACACGTCCGATCTGCCCGATCCCGATTTGCTGATACGCACTTCCGGCGAGATGCGTATTTCCAATTTCCTGCTCTGGCAAACCAGCTACACCGAACTGCATGTCACCGACGTGCTGTGGCCGGATTTCAAGCCCGATCACCTGGCTGCAGCGCTAG
>CAZVNK010000531.1:851-1506 GCA_964628115.1 uncultured Ignavibacteriaceae bacterium
GAGCTGTTCTCCGCGATTCTCGACTATCAACGGCGCGAGCGCCGGTTCGGAAAGGTGGAGGTATAAATGAGTCGCAATTTGCTGACACGTATTGTCGTGGCGGTCATCTTCGGTCCCGCCATAATCTATCTCTGTTATCTCGGTGGCTACTGGTTGATGGGCATGTTACTGCTGTTCGCCGCGATCGGTATCGGCGAGTACGTCTGGAATCTCAAGATTCGCCCGAATTCGATTCTGTTCTGGCTGACCGTGCCGTTCACGCTGGCCGTCGTGACGGCGAGCATCATGATAGATTTTACCTCCGGGCTGATTTTACTGACCGGGTATTTCATGTGCCTCGGGATGGTTCTTGCCATTCGCAATGAAACGCCGGCGGAGTTGTTCCGGCTCAATACCTCACTTTTCTGGGGGGCGGCATATATCGGCCTGCTGTATCCCTTTCCGGCATACATCAGAGACGTCCCCGACGGCAACGGCGCGCACTGGCTGTTGTTTTTATTCGGCACGCTCTGGCTGTCCGACACGCTCGCGATGGGTGTGGGCAAATGGCTGGGACGGCGCAAGCTGGCTCCGACCGTTTCGCCCAACAAGACTGTCGCCGGATTCGTCGGCGGGCTGTTCGGCGGTATCGCGGTCGGTGTCATCATGCATTTCT
>CAZVNK010000531.1:1516-2008 GCA_964628115.1 uncultured Ignavibacteriaceae bacterium
AATCCTGCTGGAAACGAAGCTACGGCATCAAGGACTCCTCGGCCATCATCCCCGGTCACGGCGGAGTGCTGGACCGATTCGATTCACTGCTGTTCGCGGCTCCGGCGCTGTTCTGGTTTCTCTATTATCTGGTCTATCAATAGAGGAGGGGAGAGTGCGGATACTCGATTATATTTTCGCCGCACGCCCGATGTTGCACCTGCCGATCTGGTCGATTTTTCTTATTTCACATCATTATTTACACGGCGGATTTGCCGTGTCCGCGTTTATCATTCTGGTCGGCCTGACCTTGATCGGAAGCGGAACCTATTATATCAATCAGGTGTACGATTACGAGTCCGACCTGCTGAATCGCAAGCTGGGATTTTTGCAGAATGGATTGCTTGAGAAACGTCGGTTGCGGATCGCCGGAATCGTCCTGTCGTTGACGGCGCTGATGATCGGTGCGGTACAGTCGATCTCGACACTGATTGTGTTCATTCTGCTGTTTGC
>CAZVNK010000532.1:0-2004 GCA_964628115.1 uncultured Ignavibacteriaceae bacterium
GTCATGGTCGGCTTAGCGGAGAAATTGTCGCCTTCCTCTTCACTTTTTTAGACGATATTGGCGGCCGACGTCGAGTTGACCTGCAACTCCGAGACATTGGCGATAAAGGGAAAGTTTGCCACGTAGCCGATGAATTTTCCGAAGTCATGATAGGTGCCGGTCATGGCGATATTGAATTTCGCCACGTTGTAAAAGCTTTCCGGCTTGATATCCTGTGGTTCGATCCTGGTAATCTTGGTCCCGGTCAGTGACGACGCGGTATGAAGCTGAACCAGAAACGACGGAATCTGCTTGACTTCCGGAAGAAGCATTTCGATTTCCTGATAGCGCGTCAACAGTTCTTCATATTCGATTTTGAGCGCTTCCAGCGATTTCGATTTCATTTCGACGTTTTTCAGATTGGTTATCATCGTCGAATACTCGTTCGTCAGTTGATTCAACTGATTGTCGTATTTGGTGTAGACGCGGGTATACCAGAAGTATACAATAACGACAAAGGCAACCACGCCCATCATGATTTTCTGTATTTTGGGATCTCTGAAATCCATGGCGCCTCTCTTATCTTATGAACCGTTTGATGCTGTTTTCTGAAGTGCCGCCAGCTTTTCCAACTCCTCGTCGGAAAGGAAGTGCACGTCACAGCTCAATTGGAAGTTGTATGCTTTTTGTTTGCCGAATTCTATTTGCTCGGTATTGACCAGGTCGACCTCGTCGAAATAGTTCGAGCGCATCATCTTGATCATGAACGATGCCAGCGCGTTGAGCGTGAAGGTGAATCCCTCGATCTTGAGATGGCGAGCCACCGGTTCGGCGCTGGACGCTACCGCCTTGGTTGTATCGGTCGGCGCGATCGCCGCCGTCTTAACCTCGCCGAAATACGACAGCCAGACAAAATCGGGAACGTTGCGGGACATGTCTTCAAGAATTCTCACCCAGGAACTGCGATTGCGGTCGAGTCGCTCCACGGCTTCCATGCGATTGGTCAGCTTGGCTTTGATATCCATCAGCGCGTCAACCAGTTGAATGTCCTTCTGCAACTGCATCGTGCGGGCACGGGCGATCTCCATCTGCCCCTTCAACTCGCTGATCTGATGCATCTGATACAGAGTAACCGCCCCGATCATCAGCAAGAAACCGGCCGCCGCGATAATCGCGTAGGTCCCATGCTTGCCGATCGAGAAACCGCCACTGCGCTTTTTAAACTGCTTCGGGAGAAGATTTATTTCTATCATCATGGTCATGGCGCTACCTCACCTTCCTCATGGCCAGTCCAACCGGCACCGTCAGTAGCGGGGCGATCTTTTCCGGCTCCAGGTACTGGAACATCTCGGGATCGTAATCGATATTGCGCAACGGATTGAGGATTTCCAGCGGAATGCCCAATTTCGACTGAAGATATTCGGGAAGATACGGCGTCAGCGCCCCACCACCCGAGAGCACCATCCAGTCGATCTTGTCCACTTTCGCTTGCGTCTTGAAATAGGAAAACGCCAGTTCCAGTCCGGAGATCATCTCCTCGGTTGCGGAAACCACCGTGGCTTTCAACATGTCCTGGTCGATCGAGTCTTCCATCTCTCCCTTGATCGCTTTGGTCGCCAGTTCCGTGTTGAGTCGGAATTCCTTCTGAATGGAATTGTAAATCTCGCGAGTGCCGGCGGCTATGTCACGAGTCGAATGATACACGCCTTCATGCAAATACAGGACGTTGGTCACGTCGTAACCGATATTGACCAGCACCGTGGTGCGTTCCGGATCGATATCGTAATTGTGCGCATAGGCGTTCAACGCGGCAAAGGCGTCAACATCCACCACGGCCGGTTGCAAACCGGTGTCGACCACCAGTTCGATGAAGGAATTTAAAAACTCATTTCGTGCCGCGACCAGTAGAATCTCCTGCTTGCGGGTCTCTTCATCGACCCGGACGACATGGTGATTCATGGTAACGTCCTCAACGTCAAACGGGGAGCGTTGCTCCGCCTCGAACAGAATGGCCTGTTCCGCCTC
>CAZVNK010000533.1:0-2000 GCA_964628115.1 uncultured Ignavibacteriaceae bacterium
GATTTGCAATCGTTTCAAATCGGACAACACTGTTTGCTTGAATTCTTCGCGCGAGATGGCAATACCGATCGACTGCAGATAGCGGACAATCGTCCCGGTGTCAATGCGGTTTTTCAATCCGCAGTGTTTATTGGCGAGTAGAAAATCGACGGTATGCCAGTGCTCGTTACGAAAGGCTCCCGGTTGCGACTGATATTCTCTGGCGTTTTTCAACCACTGACTGTGTGCACAGGTGCACATACCCCTCCTATACCCCATGTCTTGAAAGCGATCTTTGCTGTTGATTTGAAAAGAGAAAGCCGTCTCGACTGCTTTCAGGTTACTCTATAGAAATTCCAACCGTTATCGTTCCGTCGAGTTATTTTTCATAGTACTGGCAAGGCTCATCACCATCTACATAAAGAAAGTCAATCAGATACAAAATGTCAAGCAAGTTGCAGGTTCGGGAACAATCGCAATCGCACATCTTGATATCATTCGGGGCCGGACCGCTGTCGTAGAGATAGGAAATCGTTTGAAGCAGGTCGATAAGATTGTTATCGCCGTCGTCGTTCATGTCACAGCAATTATACTCCGCCCCGACCACCAAATAATGGTATTTGAAGAAGCTCAGCGGCGGTTCCGCGGAATCCTGCACTCGTATGGCGAACGTATATCGTTCCTCGCGTTCGGGGATGCCCGTAATGAGACCGCTTTCGTCCATCTCCAGTCCGTGCGGCAAATCCGCCACCATCACCGACCAGTGATACGGGGGCGTTCCGCCGGAAGCGGTCATTTGATGGCTGTATTCATCGCCGAGGCCGGCGGTGGGAAGATATAAACCGTCATTGATCATCACGTGTTCGATTTCCAAAAGCGCCCCGGCGTACCCGAAGTCGCAACAGCCGTACTGAATCCAGAAATAGCCGTCCTCGCCCCAGTAGGGTCCCCAGCTATTCTTTACCCGCCAGGCGCCGTTGCCGTCGCACATGTCATCATCCCATCCCACGATAAGCACCGCGTGGCTTGATTCCGACTCTCCCGACGCATGATAATAACAGCCGCCGCCGTACGAATGAAAGTCATCGTACACCGTAAACGCCACCGCGACCGGGGCGGTCATCACCGCCGTTTTCAACGAATTCACGTCCTGTGGCACCGAAGTCCAGCCTGTAATAGTGGCGACCACCTGTGATGGTTCCTCGGTGCATTCAATGAGATCATTGGCCTGATATGGCATGTCGGTTTCACGAATCACTCCGAAATCGCGAAAATGCTGATAACATTCCTGCATCCAACCGCCCTCGCATCCCCATCCGTACGAGATGCACGAAAGCAGTTGCTGTTCGGACAGATCATAATCGAGCTGACGAAAAATCTTATAGCCGGCTTCGAGAGCCGCCACCGATGAAAAAATCCAGCAGGAGCCGCAACTGCCCTGATTTCGTATGCCGGTGATTTTGCCGGAATCCACCCAGTTGAATGTCGACGGCAGATTTTTGGCATCCTTCGCCATAAATGTCGGATCAAGATGTGCTTCCCAGATTTCCTTCCAGTTGTCGGGCAGTTTGAATCCCGAAAGCTGACGACGCTCTTCGGGCGTGTAATCGGTCATAATCGGATTGACTTTGGGATACCAGTGCAATCCCTGTTCATCGATTTTTTTCTGAATCGCCTCGATTTCCTCATCGACGGAATCATACGCAAACAGGCAGTACGCCCAACAATGCGGCCACGATGATCAGGAACGACTTATTCATCTGAATATCCTTTTTGATCCGGAGGTGTCTGGTTTTCTATATATCTAATACAAATATACGTCGATTTACGGATTTGTCAATCATATATCATTCCGTCGGTTTCCTCAACTTGTTGTTGGGCATGCCGATAAATAGAGTGTATTAAAAATGTTGTTGCGTTTGACATCGTACCGACCAATCTTGCGTATGTGATATGAGAGTTTGCTCATGAAAAAGGATGTTTTCCTAACCGCGTTATTTTTTCTGATTGTCGGTATATTT
>CAZVNK010000534.1:0-1996 GCA_964628115.1 uncultured Ignavibacteriaceae bacterium
CTCGTGGAAACGACTGCTCATTTCATTCTGGTAGCATTCCAGGTTGAACTGGCAAAGCGGACAGGCGGTCACGATCACGTCTGCTCCGCGCCCGAGCGCCTCCCTCAGCAGGATATAACTCAATCTCTGCCCGACGTCCTGCACCGTCCCGGTCAGCGAGCCGCCGCAACATCGCGTCTTGAGCGGCCAGTCCACCGTCTCCGCGCCCAGCGCCCGCACCAGCGTGTTCATGGACGTGGGATTTTCCTGATCGTCGAAATCGGCATAGGGACGGACGATCTGGCACCCGTAATAACAGGCCACCGTCAATCCCTCCAGCGGCCGTTTCACCTTCTCGGCGATCCGGTCTTTGCCGCTGTCATTCTCCAGCCCGTCAAGCGGGTGACGGATACGACTATGCTTATTGTACGCCAGATTCGTCGTCGCCAGCGCTTCGTCGCTCTTTTTCCGAATGTCGGGATACTGATCCAGATACCGCTTGGCCTTGTTCAAACCGAGATAACAGGCGGCGCAGGGTATGACCAGATCGGTCATGCCGCTTTCCTTGGCCTGACGTTCCGCCAGTGCGAAATTGCGCGCGCAAAGCGCGAAGGCTTTCAGCTCACTGACCGACATGTACGATGTCGCACCGCAACAATTCCAGTCGTCAAGCTCTTCGATATGTATTTCCAGTTCCTTGAAAACCGCCAGCAGGGATTCCTCATAAGCGCGGCCGGTTCCCTTCAGAGAACAACCGGGATAGTAAATATAACTCATACCGCCGCCTCCTTTGTCCGATCCAGATCATTCTTGCTTTTAACCATGCGTTCTTTTTCAAGAGACTTGAGTATGCGATGCAATTCATCACGGCGTTTGACCTGTTCTTTTTTCAGGCTGAACCGTCCGCGCAACATCAACTTGAGTCCAAGCATGGCCTGATGTAGCATGTTCAGAGGATTGGTTTTGAGATACAGCCGTATCAGCGTCCGGCTTTCATTACTGCGCCCGGATTCCTCGACCGACCGGAAAAACTCGTTGGCGAGCACGGGAATCGGAAATCGCTTGGGATACACCTTTTCCCGAATCGCCAGACGTTTGGCGGCATACATGATGTCAGTCAGTTTGATCTCTTTGGGACATTCCACGGTGCACGAATAGCAGGACGCACATAACCAGGTCGTATAACTGCTGAGAACTTCCCCCTTGAAACCCGCCCGGATCATGGCAATGATCTGCCGGGGGGTGTAGTCCATGTACGGACTGAGCGGGCACATGCCGCTACATGTGCCGCATTGAATACAGTTGAACAGTTTGTCGCCGCCGGGAATCGACGCGATCTCGCTGGCGAAGGCCGGATCCAGCTCCGATTCATACCGTATCTTCCGCCAACCTTGCCACTTCTCCATGCAACTCCTCCTTATGGCATTCTCTGTGCAGAGGACCGCATCTCGGTCACACCGAAACATGGCGTGGCAACAGCCGGTGGAGAAGCAACAAAGAAAAGCACGAACGTCAGCGGAACTCGGACGCCGGGAAAATCATCCCCGACGTCCGGCGAAACCGGCCGGGTCGTCGTTCTCCTGACTGTAAAAATCGACGCGGGTACTTCCGATCCGACGGATCGGAGTCGCCCACGGCATCACGTGCACACGGCGAACAGTGCGATGAGGTGCGCGTTTCATCGATGACGCGCGACAGAATGGATACCAGCGTTTATGCAAAGGCGATAGTGGGGCAAGATATGTGAATTTATTCACAAGCCAGTGCAAATAATGAGGCTTTTGTGACGTGTTCGACAAAGGTTTACCCTCTATCGATCGGAGGGGGTGTTTCTCCACAACGCGCCAATTCGGAAAACGACTATCGGGATTGGGTTGGGGTTGTACGTATAGACGATTCCCTGAATAACCAAGCCCCCGACGCTGATATTCTGCCGACAACGGCATTAGAATCATGTCCTCTTAAAGTTAAGTAAAACAAATATAGAACAATCCTCTTTTAAAGTCAATCAAAACAG
>CAZVNK010000535.1:0-711 GCA_964628115.1 uncultured Ignavibacteriaceae bacterium
CAGATGGTTTATACCGTCACTGCTGAAACGGCCAGCTCGGAAGATTCTTCCGGCGGGGTTTGTCGACCCGATACCCCAGCGCATAGTCGGCCTGCATCAGTTTGTGAATTTCTCTCGTTCCTTCATATATCGAAGCCCCCTTGCAATTACGATAAAACCGCTCCACCGGGTATTCGTCGGAAAATCCATACGCCCCGTGCACCTGCACCGCGTCGGCTGATGCTTTTTCCGCTTCCTGACAGGCGATCCATTTCGCCAGCGAGGTTTCGCGCGTGGCGCGGACGCCCTCGTTTCGTAGCCAGCCGGCTTTCATCCAGAGCAGTCGGGCGTATTCATACCCGGCGTACATATTGGCGATCATTTCTTTTACCAGTTGATGTTGCGCGATCGGCACGGTGAACGTCGTGCGGGTTTGCGAATACTCCAGACAGGCATCGAGCGAGGCTTTGATCAGCCCGGTCGATCCACCCGCGACCGTGTATCGCCCCTGTTCAAGGCAAAACATCGCGATTCCGAATCCCTCCCCCTCGTTGCCGAGCATGTTTGCGGCGGGGATTTCGGCATCCTGCATGGCGATCCATCCGGTATTTCCGGCGCGGACGCCCAGTTTGCCGTGAATGGTTCCGGTGGTTATCCCGGGAAAATTGCGCTCGACAATAAGGCCGGTGATTCCGCTGTGGTCGCGTTTTTGTTTTTTCTCGAGATCGGTCC
>CAZVNK010000535.1:721-1995 GCA_964628115.1 uncultured Ignavibacteriaceae bacterium
GACGTCGGCGAGGCTGATCCACATTTTCTGGCCGTTGAGAGTGTACGTATCGCCTTTTTTGATCGCGGTGGTTTGCAGTCCGACCGCGTCCGATCCGGCGTTCGGTTCGGTGAGTCCGAACGTCCCGATCATCTGTCCCTTGGCCTGAGGCGTAAGATATTTTTCTTTTTGTTCCTCTGTCCCCCATGACAGCAGGGTCAGCGAATTCAGCCCGATATGTACCGAAAGAATCACCCGCGCCGAGGTGTCGGCGTATTCCAGTTCCTCGCACGCCAGCCCCAGCGAGATATAATCCATCCCCGCACCGCCGTATTTTTCAGGAATGCACAGTCCCAGAATGTCGGCATCGGCCATGCGAATGAGAAGCGACCGGTCAAAATGTTCGTTGCGATCGTTTTCTTTGATCGTGGGGGTGATATATTTAGCGGAAAAATCACGGCAGAGTTTCTGCACCGATTTATGGTCTTCGTTTAACGCAAAATCCATTATGTCTCCCGAGCAAAGTGATATGTTTTTTGGGTAAAAGCTATCATAATGGAAAGCGGTCGTTTTTTCAAGTGGAATCGGGTAAAATCGGATCGGTATTATGGCAGTAAAATCAACGCCGTAATCGCCGCAGTCAGGGTTCCGGCGGTATTGACCGCGTCGTTACCGATCCATCGCCAACCACTGATCAGATTATTGGACTGCCCACCGGACTCGGTTTTCTCCGTCACTTTGCCCGTGACAGAACAACGATATTGCGCCTGCACGGTTGCGCCGAGAATCGAATCGACGACCGATCCAACGAATCCCGCAAGAACAACGGCCGTGAATATTGACGAATCGACCTGATACGTTTCGCGCATGGCCGCCATTCCCGCGTGCGCTACCGCGACTGTCGCTATCGCCCCGGCTATCGCAGACAGTGTCCCCCATAGAGATACTCCGCCCGATTGACCGGGTTCGACCGGCTTGAAAGTCACAATTGAAACGGGTCGACGTTTGGCGAGGGTGCCGATTTCGGTCGCCCAGGTATCGGCGCAGGCCTCGCCAATACTCGCCAGATAAGCGTAAAACCACACCTGATTGGCGGTTATCGCTCCCGCCAGCAGGCACAACGCGCCGATTCCGCCATTGGCAAAGACCTGATAAAAGTCCCGTGCGCCGGTTTTGCCGGTAGCATCCAATGCCTGCGTTTTGACCGAATTCGTAATCCGTGACAACAGACTTGCCGACACGAAGAAAAACACGATCGGAATCGCGGCAGGAATCCCGCCCAAACCGAATACGAT
>CAZVNK010000536.1:0-1993 GCA_964628115.1 uncultured Ignavibacteriaceae bacterium
ATGATGAGTGATGCGATCAGCCATGCCATTTTGTTCGGGATCGTGCTGGCATTTCTGGTAACCGAGGATTTAACCTCGCCGTTTCTTATCATCGCCGCGACCTTGACCGGGGTTTTAACCGTGCTTCTCGTGGAGATTTTACATAAAACGCGACTGGTTAAAGAAGACGCCGCGATCGGTCTGGTCTTTCCGGTGCTGTTCAGTATCGGGGTGATCCTAATTGCCCGTTTTGCCGGAAGCGTTCATCTCGATACCGACGCGGTTTTGCTGGGTGAATTGGCCTTTGCACCGTTCAATCGCTTCATCGTGTTCGGTGTCGATATCGGCCCGCGTTCGCTGTATCTGATGGGCGGGATTCTGGTCATCAATCTCGTGTTCATCCTGATGTTTTTCAAAGAGCTGAAACTCTCGACCTTCGATGCCGGACTGGCGGCGTCACTCGGTTTCATGCCGTGGGTATTGCATTATGGTTTGATGTCGCTGGTGTCGGTGACCGCGGTCGGGGCGTTCGACGCGGTCGGTTCGATTCTGGTGGTGGCGCTGATGATCGGCCCGCCGGCGGCGGCATATTTACTCACCGAACGGCTTTCGACGATGTTGATTTTAAGCGCCGTCATCGGTGTTGTCAGCGCGATCTCCGGATTCTGGGCGGCATACTGGATTGATGTCTCGATTGCCGGAGCGATGGCGAGTATGATCGGTGTGATTTTCGTTTTGGTGTACGTTTTATCGCCGGGACGGGGACTATTGGCGACGGTGCGTCGGCGGATTCGCCAAAAATGGGAATTTGCACTGGCGATGCTGGTGATCCATTTATCACAACATGAAAATCAGCCGGAAGCGGTCGATGAATACCGCGCCGATCATTTGACCGAGCATATTCGCTGGAATGAAAAATTCGCCAAACAGGTGGTGTGGCTGGCGAAACATCGGGAGTTGATCGATGAAGCCGACGGCCAATTACAACTCACTTCCGCCGGACGAACTCTCGCCGCCCGCAGGGTGGTGGGATAAATATCTTATTCTTTTGGATTCAATCGATAGACTAACATGCCATGCATGGTATCCAATCCGGCCGCCTTATGGGGTTGGTCGGTTATGATCGCCAGATAGCCGGAATCCGGGAAATAGATGACTTCTTTAATACCGTAGTTTTTATACAATCCCCTGCTATAAGAATGGACCAGTTTCGCGTCGAAACCGAAAAACTCGGGATAATCGTTGCAATCATATTGGCATTCACGATACCAGTCTCTCTCATCTGCGCCGGCATCTCTCATAATATCAATATACTTTTGCTCGAATGTGGAATCTTTCGGCGGCGGAGTAATATACATGGAATCGTTAATGTAATAAATCCCATTGCTGTCAGGCAATTCAACCTGCGTATCGAGGGGAAACTGACTTAAAAACATGGGAATCCAATCCCTTCCGGATGATAAACCTATATTTGTTTCCATTGCCATGGTTCGTTCAATGCCGAGGTATACGGTATGAACCGACCAACATAGACAATCCCCTCCCCAATATACGTCATACATTAAGAGAGAATACTCGCCGGTGGTCTTGCCGTGAATGGTGAATTTTTGATCACAGCATGATGACGCCGAGGCGGTAGTGGTTATAAATCCCCCGATGAACACCAGTATCACTGCATAGATAAAAAACCGCATGTCTTTCTCCCTTTTGTCTGCTTTAGTTTATAATATATACAAATATATAATCAAATGTCCCTATTATCATTTGTTTTATATCAATAAAAAAGGCAGGACTTCGTGATCCTGCCTTGTATAGCTATCAGAAATAACCTGGTGGATTACACCACACCCTGATCGAGCATTGAATCGGCAACCTTGCGGAAACCGGCAATGTTCGCGCCCATCACGTAGTTGGTCGGCTGACCGAACTCTTCCGCCGTCATCCGGCAGGCAGTGTGAATGGCGATCATGATGTCGTGCAGACGCAGGCTGAGCTGGATGGTGCAGGACTGGCC
>CAZVNK010000537.1:0-1990 GCA_964628115.1 uncultured Ignavibacteriaceae bacterium
GTATTGCAACTATAATAATGAACTGGTATGCCGGGGGGATAACTATCATGATCCCTTATTTATAAGAGAAACGCCAATTAAAAGGTACCATGGTGCCATGATTTATCTGTGCACGGCGAGAGATCATCACCCGGAAAATGATAATCTTCCACACCATTTTCTCAGTAGACCGGATTTGCGCGTGATTTAGGCAGTTGCACTATTCGATCAAGAAGCTGATATGCACGGTGCAGACGATTTCCTTGTCGATCGAGGAAACGTCGCTGATGCCGTACGAGGACACTTCCTGCGAATGTAGCGGCCGTATCTGGAACACGCCCACCCGCGCCGAGGTCGGCGCGCCGCCCGATTTGCCGGTCGATTCCGCGATCTGCTCCACCCGCAGTTTGGCGTTTTCGGTGGCCGCCCGGATCATCTCGATTTTCACGTCGTCCAGTTTCGTGAACAGGTATCGCGGCTGATACGACATGAACTCCACGCCCTTTTCCAGCAGGGTCGACGCATCGCGCGACAGCTTGCTGACACGGTCGACATCGTCGAGTTCGAGTGACACCTGTTGTGACAACATCACGCCGGTTTGCTTTCGGTCGCGGTCGTACTGCTTGTTAATCTGCACGCCCTTCAATTCGTAGGCGTCCTCATCGAAACCGTTTTTTCTCAAAAATGTCTTGAGATGTTCGACGTCGCGTTTCAGCTTCGCGTAGCCTTCCTCGATCGTGGCGGTGGTAACGCTTACCTGGCCTTCCCAGATCGCGAAGTCCGACTTGATCGGCTTGAAAGCCGCGCCGGTGACCGCGATGGTGTTGCCGTAGGCTCGCACTTTGACAATGGTGGAACTGAGAATCACGGCGCACACGATCAGGACCACGCCGATAATAATGCTGGCGGTAATCGCGCCGCCGTGACGATTGATAGTGGTATTCATAAAAAACCTCCTGTACGGAAATACCATTCCGTGTAGAGGGCTGTCCGTTTCTCCATTTTACATTCAAACCGGCGGTTCGGTCAATACTTTTATTGCCTTTTATTTCCCGTAAAACAGATCATCGCCCCAGGCCGACAGGGTGCGGGCGAATGATGATCGTTTGATACCGGCCCGAATCATATTGTGGATGAAAGTCGGCGGGTGGCTGAAGGGGCAGACCTTCATGCAAATGCCGCAATCGGTTCCCAGCATCCGCCAGTAGCGAATGCAATGCTCCACATTCATCGGCCATTTCTCGACGCCGCGAATGGTGGATTTTCCACCCTTTGGAATCGCCGCCGAGGGACAATGGTCGGCGCACTTGCGACATTTCTCGCAGAAATCCTGCACGCCGAATGTAATCGGCCGGTCGGGAATCAA
The DNA here is from genome assembly GCA_964628115.1 of uncultured Ignavibacteriaceae bacterium. Classification (GTDB taxonomy): domain Bacteria; phylum Zixibacteria; class MSB-5A5; order GN15; family PGXB01; genus JAFGAL01. Next base: position 1,346 of record CAZVNK010000537.1, read on the forward strand.
TGGCAAATCAGTGGTCACGCCCCCGAGTCGGATACGCGCACCGTATTTCGGCGATATCAAATAGCCGATACGCCCCAACTCGCCCAGCCCGGCATCCTGTGCCGCCGGCGGCAACATGATTTGATAATTGCTGTCGGAAATGTGTGCCCGCGCGGGGTATCCGAGCGCGCGAATATAGCTCGCCAGGGTTATCGAGATAGATGCCGCTTTGAGATACTGCACCGCGGATTCCTTGACAGTCGGCATGGCCGGCGCCAACTCCACCCGGTCATAACGCATCTCAAGCGTGTAAACAATAACATATTTATGATGGTTTTCGATTGGGGTTCCCCAGGTTTCGGGGCCGCGACCGACATGGGAATACACATACATTGGATTAAGTTCGGCCACTCCAACTTCGGCGACGCCCAAATCCCGCGAATACTGTTTAATCAACCGGGTGGCGCAGGTGGGATCGAGATTGGCCCGGTCCGGCGCAATATCACCGTCCACCTGTGTGGTCATGGCTCCGATGGTGTCAAAAACGGCACCGATGCATTTTGAAGCGTCGGGATGATAATACTTTCCTCCCGGCGTCAGCAATGGCGGCAGTTTACGGATGTTGTCGTCGACTTTTTGGTATTCCGGCCGCATGGCATAGTAATT
>CAZVNK010000538.1:0-1983 GCA_964628115.1 uncultured Ignavibacteriaceae bacterium
GCCGTCAACGAAAGCCTTCTGGAAATAAATCACTGGAAAAAGATGGCCGGCGAAAAGGTCGACGGCCCGGTGGCAAGGATTTTCGACACCCAGTTGATGATCGCATCCGATCAGGAATTCATTAAGAAGGTCAAAGAGGAAATCCGGTCCAAACATCGCAACGCGGAATTCATCTACAGCCGGCTGGTGGAAAAGTCGATCACACCGCTGAAAAAATCCGATGACGAATATATGCGTCAGATGGTGTATGAAATCGAGGCGGTTTCGAAGATGGTGCTGGGCAACTTGCGCGGGCATCACGACTACGCCAACGGCAAGTTTCCGGCCGATACCATCGCCGTCGGGAAGAATTTCACCGCCGCCGAGATTCTCAATCTCTGCGATCGCGGTGTCAAGGCCATCGTGACATCCGAGGGAAGCGCCACGTCCCACATGGCGCTGATTGCCCGCAGTTTGCTGATTCCCACGATCGTATCGGTCCCGCGCGTGCATCTCCGAGCCAAAAGCGGCGACCAGATCATTGTCGACGCCGACAAGGGCGAAGTGACCCTGCACCCGCCGCAAAACGTCTGGACCAAACTGGTTCGACAGAAAAAAACCCTGACCGCCCTTCCCCTGACCCGCCTGCAAAAGCTACCTGATTTTCCGCCGAAAACACTCGACAAGGTGGCGATCAATCTGGCCGCGAATATCAGTCTCCCCGGCCCGGCCGACCGTATTCTTCCCAAACACAATGTCGGGGTCGGACTCTACCGCACCGAGTTTCTCTATTTGCAAAACGGAACGTTTCCGTCCGAGGACGAGCAATTCGAATTGTACGATGACGTCGCCGCGATCTACTATCCCCAGGACGTCGTTATCAGGACATTCGATCTGGGTTCGGACAAGTATTATAAAAACGACCGATTCGGTGAAGAGAAAAATCCGGCGTTGGGATGGCGGGGTATTCGCGCGGCGCTGGATATGCCGAAAACATTTAAAAACCAGATCAGGGCCATCCTGCGCGCTTCACATCGCGGCAACGTGAAAATCCTGCTTCCCATGATCACCGATGGTTCCGAAATCCGCAAAGTCTCGAACGTGATCAAACGAGTCATGGTGGAACTTCGCAAAGACCATCTTGAATTCGACAAGGACATCGAAATCGGCATCATGATCGAGGTCCCCGCCGCGGCTTTGAATACCGAGGAATTGGCCGACAAGGTCGATTTCTTTTCGATCGGCTCCAATGATCTGACCCAGTACACCCTTGCCGCCGACCGCGACAATCAAAAATTGGCGAAAATATTCAACCCCCTGCATCCTGCCGTCATTCGCCTGCTCAAGATGACCATCGATTCCGCCAAAAAACACAATATCCCGGTCAGCCTGTGCGGTGAGCTGGCGGGCGATCCGCTGGCGATACCGCTTTTAATCGGCCTCGGCATCGATTTACTCTCGATGAATCCGTCGCGTCTGCTTGGCGCCTGCAAACTGATATCGCGGCTTCGCCATGAAAGCACCAAAAAACTCGCTGAGGACATACTCAAGGCAGGCAAGCCCAAAGACGTCGAAAGCATACTCTTTGAATTCAACATGTCACTTTAACCGTATCACCGACAGGATATAGTTTTGGATATTACTCGCGAAACCGCCGACCGCATTGACCCATCCGGTATGTATAAGAAAATTCACGATTTCCCGGAGCAATTACTGCAAGCCGCCGATCTCGGACGGCAAATCGATTTGGGAGACCTCGACGGCAAAGAACTCCGGCATATCATAGTCGCCGGTATGGGCGGCTCCGCCATCGGCGGCGATCTGGTCCGCTCGTATCTGGCCGACAGTCTGCCGATTCCATTTGCCGTGTGCCGGCATTATACTCTTCCGGAGTATGTCAACGAGCATTCACTGGTTATTGTCTCGTCGTATTCGGGTAATACCGAAGAGACCGTGGCGGCCTGCCGGGATGCCATTTCCCGGAAGGCGAAAATCATCTGCCTG
>CAZVNK010000539.1:0-1981 GCA_964628115.1 uncultured Ignavibacteriaceae bacterium
AATTCTGGGGATTGTTGGTTTGCACTGTGCTGGATTTTGGGGATGAATATGTTTTGTCATGGCTTTCATCCTGAGACATAAATGTCGTGTCCGCCGGAGACAAAGGATTAATGACATCGGCCCAGCCGACATCGATCAATGACAATAACATGAGTGTTAACAACATGGTCGAAAGACCGGCAGGTTTTACCCACTTTTTCATAACTTACCTCCCATTTGATAAAGAATCGTAATTCGACTTTGATACGTACGTCCGATTGTGAGAAATGACGAAAATTACGATGGTGGATAACGGACGTTAAATTAAATGGATTCGATAAATGATATTATCATGTAATTGAGAAGTCGCTCTGTAGGTAAAATATACCGTCGGTGTATCCCGGTGTCAAGGAATATAGCCTAAATGCTTCCATTATGCCTATGTTATAACAACAAAAAACGGCCCGCTTATTGCGGGCCGTCATGATATCGGACAAGTGTCGTCGTTTACGGAGTCTGGCATCCCGGCGGACAACACAATTCCGGCTGACCGATCGGGTCCTGATAAATATGATCGATCAATGCCAGAATATCAAGCAGGTTGACAATCGGATTCTCTGCCGATATACCATCACCGTTGGCATCACATAAGGCCAGACAGTCATTGGTTGGTTCGTTTTCCGGTGGATAGATTATGCCAATGATATAAAGGATATCCAACAGGTTGACAGCGCTGTCGGCATTGGCATCGCCGGGGACTCCCCATTCCAGACAGCAGTTTTCCTCATTGAAATCCTGCCAGTAGCCGGAATTGATTGCATACGATGTGGTCAATCCGGGACCGACCGCAGTTTGTCCCACGGTTCCACCCAATTGGTAACTCGTTGAAGCCCCCTCAGTCCCGCCCCCGGAGACCACCTGCCATTCGATCGTGTCCGAGAAGACAAGCATTGATGACATCACGATCAACACGGCAACGGTAAGAATTCCTTTCTTCATAACATACCTCCTTCATTACCGGTGTTGATTACTGTTGATTGGCGATGATTCGAATCCGGACTTCATCCCAATCTCCCTCGTCACCTGCCGAGTCCAGATTCCCTCTTTTTATCTTAATACTGGTTTCATTCAGGCTGTGCCAGGTCAAACCGATATTGTCGGTTCCACCGGCATTACCGAAATTGGCCTGATGAATACCGCTGGTATTTTTACCGTACACGAAGACAATATAATCACCTGCATCGCCACCAAGGTTATGATCAAGTTGTATCGTTGTTCCGGGGGATACGATCAGCCAGCCGGAGTCGAAATCAAAACCGACGGTCAGCGAATGCGTTTTTAATTTTCCCTGTGAATTGATTTCACCCTGTACGTTCATGTCGCCGCCGACATCGAGTGCATACGATGGATCGGGGGTGTCGGTGCCGATGCCGACCGGCCCGGCGCTGAAAAACGTGTTTCCGCCTAGCGAGGGATTAAGCTCGATCGTTACGGTTTCATCCGATGCCCGCTGGCGCAAGATACCGCCGCCGAGAAACGTAACGGGTGTATAATCGTATGCCGGCAGGTAGATTTCAAAAGCGGGATTCAGTAGTTCCATCGGCGATGCGGTATTATGGTACAATTTTACGACCGGAGTGTGTTCGTCGGTATAGCCCGCTATCGAAAGCGGTTCGGTCGGATCATCGGTTCCGATGCCGACATTGCCGGCGTTGAAAAACGTCGGGCGGGTATCATCCGGACTGATCTGGTTGGTCACCGGCCCGGCCTTACGGTCTTTCGGGGAGGTCAGGCTACTCTGGATGACGGTGCCGCCGCCGTCAATAGTCAAAAAGGCGTGGTCATAGCCCTGATTGCGCACTTCCATCACCGGGTAGGCGATATCGGTCGGGAACGTGGTTTGATGTAGAAGTTGAAACATCGGAGTACTTGCGTCGGTCATTCCGGTAACGGTCAGTTTGAGATCGGAAATGGAGGCCGAGAACTCGCCGATAGTCATGTT
>CAZVNK010000540.1:0-1964 GCA_964628115.1 uncultured Ignavibacteriaceae bacterium
CGGTATCCAGATAATGCAAGTACATGATCGGGCGATCGTGCATACGAAACAGGCGGCTGTCACGATCAAACCAGGCGTTGGTTCCGACCGCCTTGACCGAGTCGGCCCGCGAAATCAGGATGACCTCCTTCCCGACGGCGCGGGAGGCGTTTTCGTTAATGTCATAGGTTACCTGATCGGCCCAGAGCTGATAGAGTGAATCCTCGATATAGACGTCCTTTTCCAGAATGACGGATCGTCCCTTGATCCAGATGGCGCGATCGGCCATGATAAGGGCATCGCCCAGAGTAAAAAGCACCGAATCGGTGATAAAAATAGTGTCGGCATCGAGGCCGCGAATGTATTCATAAGAACCTGACCGTTCCAGCACCAGCGGCGGCCGCTCACCGGCGGAAATCGTTGTGCCGACAGTCGTCAGGACAAGCAAACAACCCAGCAGTATGACAAGATTATTTCTCAAGGTACTCCCGTATCAGCCGCAACGCGGTTTCCACGACGTCGTTCATGTGAGTCGGTTCGATCCCCCCGCATTGGGCCAGAACCGGATTACCGCCTCCCTTGAGATCGTGTTTTTTGGTAAGATGCCGGATTATCTCTCCGGCCGGCAGGCCGCTGTCTTTCGACGACGCCAGCATGAGTTTGTCATCGGCATACAGTACGGCCACCGCCGAATACCCGCCGGTGATTTTCAAGGCTTGATCCTTGAGGATTTTCATATCATCGCCATCGGCCCGTCGTACGACCAGGGCGACATCGCCGAGTTTCTCGGCGGTGTTTATGATCTCGGGTAATTCCCGTTCAAACAGGTGATTTCGCAGTTGGGCGTTTTCCCGGCGCAGAGTGATGATCTGTTCGGTTTGACGTTCCATGACCTCGACCAGATCGGTATGATGGCAGGTCAGCCGGGCACTGAGTTCGGCAGTAGTGCGATGTTTTTGCCGATAATCAACCAGAACCGATTGACCCACCAAAAAGGTTACGCGAATATGTCCCCGAATTTTTTCCGAACCGATGATTTTAATCAGTCCGATTTCGCCGGTGTGTTCGCAATGGGTTCCACCGCAGGCCGTGTAGTCGTAGTCGCCGATGCGGACGATACGAAGACGACCGTCACGGTCGGGGATTTTGCGAATCGGCATGTTTTTTAACTGCTCGCGGTCATACCAGGACGTGGTTACCGCAAGATTTTGTCGGATGACATCGTTGGCGGCGGTTTCGACTCGGTCGAAATCCTCCGGCGTGAGATCGTCGCGCGCCAGCTCGATGGTGCAGGCGACATCACTCAAATGCGAGCGGACGGTGCGGGCGTCGGCCTCCCTGACGAACTCCTTCGACAGAATATGCTGGCCGGTATGCTTGCGCATGTTATCCAGCCGCCGGGACGTGTCGATTTCGCCGGTGACGGTCTGTCCGGAAGTGAACTTGCCGCCTTGTACCAGATGAACGATTTCCTCCCGATCGTTTACATAGACATTGACGATGGGATGATTGTCAAGCGTTCCCAGATCGTACAACTGCCCGCCCGACTCGGGATAAAAGGCGGTGGCATCGAGTATGACTTCACTGGCGCCGTCGCCCGGCCGGGATTGCAATACCTCGGCGGTGAAAGCGAACAGATAGGAATCATCCTGATACAGTTTCCGGGTCATAGTCCGGTTCTTTCCTTCCGGCATAAATCAAGTGTCCCTGGCATCGGCAGTCCGATGAGCCAAACTTACGGATAATTTTCGCGCCGCGCAAGTTTTGAGCGCAGTGTTTGTTGATTATACACTCATCGAACCGATCGGGAAAGTAAAATACCCGAACCAACTCGGCCCGTTCGCGAATGTAGTCGATATGCCAGTGTTTGGTTTTGTCCCGCCTGCGATGGCGTTCGACTCGCTGGCGCAGATTCGTTTTTGCCCGCCCGGTATAGATGTAGTAACCGGTTTCGAACGGTATCAATCCCAGTGCCCCGACGGTGA
>CAZVNK010000541.1:0-1960 GCA_964628115.1 uncultured Ignavibacteriaceae bacterium
GATATCCTCCAGAACCGGTTCGCCGGGAATATAGGAGAAATTGACGTTTTCATAATGTATGGACGTCGTGAAATCTGTCTTGACAACCGGTTTTTCCGGCTCCCTGACCTGAACCGGCGCTTCCAGCACGTCGAAAATACGCTCCGCCGCGGCCAGCCCTTCCTGGATTTTAATATGTATTTGTAATAACGATTTGGTCGGTTTGATCAACGAAAACATGGCCAGCAAAAACGTCATGAAATCGCCGGCATCCATCTCGCCGCCCCCCTCAAGAATTCTCGCCCCGGCGAAAATTAAAATCAAAATACCGGCGATAACGATCAGCACTTCATTGACCGGATTCGAAAGATGCCGGATGCGGGTCATACGTACCAGGGCGCGGAAATAATCGCCGGTGGCCCGGAAGAATTTGCCGATCTCGAATTTCTCCATCGCATAGCCCTTGACAATGCGAATGTTGGAAATCGTCTCCTCCAGCACCGAATTGACATCGGCCATTTTCTCCTGCGAACGGCGGGAATACTTGCGCAGTTTGCGACCCATCCACCAGATAAATCCGAATACCACCGGCAAAACCAACAACGCCAGCAGGGTCAGTTTCCATGACAGCAGTATCAGAAAACCGAGCAATAAGAGCACCGTCAGCGAGTCGGTCACCAGACGGTTGAAACCGAGATCGACGGTTTCATTGAGAACGATCACGTCATTGGTAACCCGACTGATCACCTGCCCGGTACGACGCTTGTGGAAAAACCCCAGCGACAACAGCTGGTATTTTTCGAACAGCCGATTGCGAAAATCACGGATCACCGCCTGTTGTACGTACGCCATGAAAAAACCCTGCAGGTACAAAAACAGGTTGGAGCTGACCGCGATGAAAATAATCAACCAGCAGAAATTGATCAGCGTGTCCTTGTGCGTGTCCGCCGCGACCAGTTGATGAATCCAATCCTTGAAATACTCTTTTGTCTGCGCCAGAAAATCCAGATCGGGCAGTAAATCGCTTTCGGCACCGGATATCGTTTCCGGCGCGCCCCGCGTATCGACCGTTTCGATTCGGTCGGCCCGGTCGGCGCCGGGGACAGTGATATCGCTGACCTCGAACAGCGTCATTAAAAGCGGCCCGGCAATCCAGATCAGCAGTGACGCCATCACGGCATGCAGAGCCGCCGAAATCGACGCGATTACGATCCGATGCCAGTACGGCTTCAGACAGGCCAGTGTTCTCCAGAGCAGATGCATCAACGTATCACCATATTAACGTGTTCAACATAACGAGGGAATTAACCAGAAATTGACACGAATGTCAAGCGGTCGCCTTACGGCTCGATGCGCACCGCCGTTTCGGGAACGGCGATCGCGAATTTGTCCGGAGGAATATCGACGTTGAGTCTCACCGTGCGGCGTTTGGCTTCGAATCGGAATGAATCATCATCTTTGGCGTATTCGATCAGATAAGGAACATCCCGACCGTCGGTGCGACGATACTCCAGCAGAATGGCGTCGTTGCACGCGGTGGAAACCAGCCGATAGATGCGTTCATTCGGGCCTTCGCGAACGACATTGACATAAAAATCGTCGGTGGCATAGTCGATCTGCACCGGAAGAATGCGAAACATATCGAGAATCAGCCGCTCGAACGCGAACCGATCCGCGCACCCGTTGGTCACCAGGGCATTCAACGGCCCGGCGTAATATTGGTTTTCTGTCGGGAAATACATCAGCGCGGAATCCCGCGTCAACAAGGCTTTCATCACTCCCTTGCCAAGATACGCCCGCGCGTAAAAACTCATGGAGTCCACGTTGCGATATACGTCAAGCCGCGTGGATTTCTTTTTTCCCTCACGGTAAATCTTGACGTCGAACAAATACGCATCCCCCTTGCCCGGCTGTAATTCCGCAATTTCTCCGGTCTCTCTTCCGACGCGAATTTTGCTTCGACCGGCCGTCGTGCATCCGG
>CAZVNK010000542.1:0-1954 GCA_964628115.1 uncultured Ignavibacteriaceae bacterium
AAGGAAATCGAAATCGTCTCCAAGTCCGAACGGGTCACGGTGGAGTCCGAGAATTTCATTATTGCCACCGGAACCACGCCGATGGAATTACCGATGCTCAAACATGACGGCAAAACGATTATCGGCGCGCGCGAATCGGTCAATATTCCCGCCGTCCCCAAAAGCATGCTGGTGGTCGGCGCCGGGCCGATCGGAGTGGAGATGGCGACCGTATACAACACCCTCGGCACGAAAGTGACCATCGTCGAAATGCTCTCTGCCGTTCTGCCGACACTCGATGCCGATTTATCGTCAGCGTCCGAGAAAGCGCTCAAGAAACAGGGCATGGAAATCATTCTGTCATCCAAAGTCGTATCATCGAAAAAGAACGACAAGAAAGTCGAAGTCGTCATCGAAACCCCCGACGGCAATAAGAATATGTCGTTCGAATGGGTGTTGGTGGCGGCCGGGATGAAACCCAATACCTCTGCGCTTAATCTTGAGAAAGCGGGTGTCAAGCTCGACTCGAAAGGTTTCGTGATAGTCGACCGTCACATGCGCTCGAACGTAAGCAATATCTTCGCCATCGGCGACGTCGCGGGCGGGATTCTTCTGGCGCACAAGGCCTCGCATGAGGGCATCGCGGCGGTGGATTCGATCGCGGGATCATCGATGGGCGCCGACTGGAAAGCTGTCCCGTACGCGGTGTTCTGCGATCCTGAAATCGCCGGTGTCGGGATGTCCGAGAAAGAGGCCAAAGACGCCGGGCGGAAGATCAAGATCGGGATGTTCCCGTACCGCGCGGTTGGGAAAGCGATTGCGACGTTGGCAACCGACGGATTCACGAAAGTGATTGCCGATGAGGACACCGATGAGATTCTGGGGATACATATTTTCGGCCCGCATGCCGGGGATATTATCTACACTGGAACGGCGCTTATGGAAATGGACGGAACCGCCGAGGATTTGGGTCATATCATGGCGGTGCATCCGACCTTATCCGAAGCGATGATGGAGGCGGCGCTGAACGTCAACAAACGCGCGATCCACATCCCGAATTAACAGGCCAATCATAAAGCAAAGACATACACAAGGCAGGATCGAAAGCTTCTGCCTTGTGTTATTTGTGTGATTTAATTCTGTCATTGCGAACGAAGTGAAGCAATCTCAGCCATCACAATAGTATCCGTAGGTCGCGGTTCAGAGCGTGACTTGTCACGCGAAAAACCCGACAATAATATATATATCCAATTGAGTGTCGCGTTTCTCATGATGCTTTCGCATCATTCGGAACACGACCTACGACACTAAAAACGCTATTATAAATCAAGGCAGGATCGCAAGCTCCTGCCTTTGTTTCTTAATTCGCGTAGGTCGAATCCCCTGCCGAAGGTCCTGCCGGAGGCTCTGAGTTTTCGAAGAGAGTTTTCGAGGGGCGGATTCGACATCTTAATCTTTGCGTAGGTCAGCGACCCTTGTCGAAGACCCTGAGTTTTCGAAGGGGGTCCTGACACTTCATGCGAAGCATGAAGATTATGACTACACATTCCGACAGCAGAGCTGTCGGTTACCGAAAAGGCCGGTAGCCCACAACTCTGGGGGTTGTTGAAAAAACACGGTGTGTGTCATCGCGAGTGAATCCGCCGCACGGCGGATACAGCGTGGCGATCTCATTTTGTGCTATTGGCATGTTCCGTGTGGTCTTGCCGTTGACCCTGGTCAACGGTGTGACCGCACGGTCTTCATGCCAAAACTGTCGGTTCACACGTTTGATAAATCAAACGCAAGAACCGACAGAACAAAAACAAACATATTTCTAGAATATCGGTTATTCATATATCTTATCAAATGGCCACGAATAACGCCAACTATAATCATCTTTATCAGTCACCTGACCAATAGGCTTTAATATAGGTTTATCTTCAGATGCAATGTAATAGTCAAAGAACGGCAAATTCCTTGGCAAATTATTCTT
>CAZVNK010000543.1:0-1950 GCA_964628115.1 uncultured Ignavibacteriaceae bacterium
CGAAAATCGACGGGATGGAGGTCAGCACCGCACTCGGCAAAAAGACTATTCATTCTTCCGATCCGGTGCGGACTCCGCTTGAAAAAACATTTATCCAGTCCCTGCTGGAGATTATCTCATCGCCGAATGTCGCGTTTATCCTGTTTTCGCTGGGCGGTTTGGGACTGGTGCTGGAATTGTACAATCCCGGTTCGATTCTTCCCGGCGTGGTCGGCGGTATATGCCTGATCCTGGCGTTTTACAGCTTCCGCACCCTGCCGATCAATTACGCGGGTTTACTGCTCATCGTGTTTGCCATAATACTTTTCATCCTGGAGGTTAAGGTGATCAGTCACGGATTGCTGACTCTGGGCGGCGTGGTGTCCATTATCATCGGCGGGATGATGTTGATCGACACCGCCGATCCCGAACTGCGGGTCTCGAAATCAATCGTCATTCTCGTCGCGCTCTTTTTTGGGGCGCTGATTCTGCTGGCGTTCACGCTGGCGTTCAAGGCGCGTATCACCAAACCGACCACCGGGCGCGAGGGAATGATCGGCGAAACCGGAATCGTCAAACAACGCATCGACGGTTCGGGGTATGTTCTCGTCGCCGGAGAACTCTGGGAGGCCGTTGCCGATGAAGCGATCGATATCGGCCGGCAGGTGATGGTAATCGAAGTCGACAATATGCGCGTTAAGGTTCGAAAAAAATAACCGTAAAGGAGGTCGTATGCCGTCATTGGCGGGACTTGCCGTAATAATCTTTTTGGGAATTCTCCTGCTGTCCAGCGCGATTAAAATTCTGCGTGAATACGAACGCGGAGTGATTTTTCGTCTGGGGCGTCTGATCGGCGCCAAAGGCCCCGGTATTATTCTGCTGATTCCCATCATCGATAAAATGATGCGGGTCGATCTGCGAACCATCACGTTCGACGTTCCCCCGCAGGACGTTATCACGCTCGACAACGTCTCGGTCAAAGTCAACGCGGTGGTCTATTTTCGGGTGATGGATCCCAACAAGGCCATTGTCGCGGTGGCGAATTTCTTCGAGGCCACCTCGCAGATCGCACAGACCACGCTTCGCTCGGTGCTGGGACAGGTGGAACTGGACGAATTGCTGTCCAACCGAGATAAAATCAATCAGGAATTACAGAAAATTATCGATCGCCATACCGAACCGTGGGGAATCAAAGTCTCGGTGGTTGAGGTAAAGAACGTCGATTTACCGGTTGAAATGACCCGCGCCATCGCTCGTCAGGCCGAGGCCGAACGTGAGCGACGATCCAAGGTGATTCACGCCGAAGGTGAATTCCAGGCTTCGGCCAAGCTGGCCGAAGCGGCCGCAAATATCGCCACGCAACCCAGCGCCCTGCAATTACGATTTTTGCAGACGCTGGTGGAGGTGTCGGCGAACAAAGCCGCGACCATCGTTTTCCCCCTGCCGATTGATTTGTTTGAGCCCTTTATCAGACGGCTGGAATACCAGGGCAAGGATAAAAAAGCACCTGAGGGGACATAGGTAATAGCCCGGAACAGCAAGATTGTTCAGAACCGCCGGCATCACGCCGGCGGTTTTTTTTGTTTGATCGAATCCGATAAACAATGCACATTACCGATAACAATTGCCGCAGTCGCGGCATGGAAATTATCACGGAGGTGACCATGAAAAGAATCCTGTTTGCCTGTTTGGTCTTATTGTTGTTCGCTGTAATTCGATGTGGGAAATCGGACGATGACAATGCCACCGAGCGAGTCGACCATTCCGCCTTGACCATATCCAGCCCGGCCTTTGCCGAAGGGGTGACAATTCCGGTTCAGTATACCTGCGACAGCTTTGATATCTCACCGCCGCTGGTATTTGCGAATATCCCCGATGGGGCCAAATCGCTGGCATTGATCTGCGATGATCCGGATGCCCCCGTTGGCAACTGGGTGCACTGGGTGATGTTCAATATTCCGCCCGATATGG
>CAZVNK010000544.1:0-1949 GCA_964628115.1 uncultured Ignavibacteriaceae bacterium
ATGGTTGCCGAACAGGTGGTGTTACATGCCACCGGAATCGACACGGTGATGCCCGGCGCGGTCGTGTATCCCGTGATGGCGGTGGATATCTCGCGCAATGGTTATGAAACCGACACGCTTCGTGCGATTTCGATAATCAACTACGGTACCGCCGATACTGATGATCTGGATCAATTGCTTTTATACGCCGATGACGGCAATGACAGTTGGGACGATGACGACACTGAAATACTACTCGGAGAACTGGCATATACCGGCGACCGCTGGAGTTTGAGCGGCCTTGCCTGCCCGCTGATAAATCCGGTAACCAAATTATACGTAGGGGGCACACTTTCCGAATACCCCTCCAACGGCGCCACACTGGCAATGTCTATTCCGCAGGATGGCCTGACGGTTTGGTCGGGAAACGACGGCCCGCTCGATTCAAGCTTGCAGGCGATGGATACCATCGTCATTGCCACGTCGGAGACGATTCAAATCGCGACCGTAGAACTGGCGGGCCGCGCCCTCATCCCCGGTGAAATCTCCGCGCCGCTGACCGGACTGACCATTATCAACGGCCGGGTCGTGCCTGCGGAGTTGGACAGTGTCCGAGTATCGCTGACAACCGTCACCGAAATCGCCGATCAGGACCAATACGACGCGCAATTCGACAGCCTTTTGTTATTCCATGACCTCGATGGTGATCCGTCGGTTCTTGGGGAAAGCGATACGCTTCTGGCGTCGGCAGTGGTGTCCGACGGATCGGCGGTTTTCGCCGCGAATGGATTAACCATTGCACCGACCGGGGGAGAGGCGTCCCTGAGCATTGTGGCGGTGATGAATCTGCGCAATGCCCGCAACGCCGAAATCGTCGCAATCGGCATTGCCGATGCCGATGACTGGTACTTCGCCGATGCATCCGTACCCGAAGGCGATTTCCCTCTGGCCAACGGCGCCGAACATCACATCGACGCCTTTCCGGTTGCCGCGATGCAGGCCTTTCCGAGTGGTCAGGCAACGCTCTACGGAGGGCGGATCAATCAGCCGGTGTTCGGTTTTGCTCTGCCTCGAAACGGTTATGCCTCCGACGTTTTGCGACAGATACGAATAACCAATATGGGAACACTCGATGAAAGCATCGCGCTGAATACGGTGCGATTGTGGCGTGATCTCACCGGCGACGGCTTATCCAACGACGACGTGGCGGTCGGCGAGTTTGATGAGATTACCGGCTACTGGCAGTTATCCGATATCAACGTGTCGTTAACCGAGTCTTTATCGCGATTTGTCATTACCGTCGACGTCGTCAACGAATTCTTCGACGGTGGGACTTTGCAGTTCGTGATTCCCGTCGGCGGTGTCGTGTGTGCCTCGGGCATGACCGGGCCGGATGACGGCAGTCTGCCCGATCCGGACACCCACCTGGTTTTTCCGTCGAATCGCATGACGGTGATTTCGATCCCGTCCGCGTCAAGCACCGTCTATCCCGGCCAGGCCAACAACACGATATTGACATTCGCTTTGTATAACGGGTACATCGGGCAGGAAAAAACGCTGACGGCGGTAAATCTGACCAATAGTACTATCACACAAACCACGGCCGATTACGCCGATTATGAACTGGGGCAGGTGTCCCTGTGTTTCGATGCCGACAAAAACCGCATGTACGATGATGATTCGCTGGTTGCCACCGGGTACTTTTCCGATGGCGGTTTGCGCCTGTCGGGACTCAATGTCGCCATGCCGCCGGAGTCACTATCCTATTTCTTCGTGCTGGTGGACTTGCCGCAGGAACTGGTCGATGCCGACAGCCTCGCGGTTGCCATTATGGAAGCGCATCATTTCAGTTTCGATGAACAGGTCAATGTCAACGGCGATTTGCCGCTGACGGGTGGCGGATATCTTGTCGCCGACGGTTCGGTTCATGCGCAGTACGGCGAAATCGCGTTATCGCCAAGAACCCAGTC
>CAZVNK010000545.1:0-501 GCA_964628115.1 uncultured Ignavibacteriaceae bacterium
TGTAGGAGTTGACCGGATGATTCTTTCCGGCTTCTTCCAGCGCCTTGAGACTGTTTTTACCTTCGCCGTAGATGATAAAGATTTCTTTTAAGTTTTCGATTTCATCTTTGAAATGCTTGATCTTTGCGAAAAGGATTTCATCCTTGACAAAAAGATATTTGAGCCCACTGTCCCGGATAATGTATTGCCATGTCTTCATCAATTCCTTTTCGTACATCGGCACAAATATTGCGCCCAGCCCGTGCGACGCATTCTCTAAGACATACCATTCGACAGAGTTTCCGATGATAACGCCGACCGCGTCGCCGTTGTTGACGCCCAGTTGATGAAGCCCGCCCCTGGCGTTGTTTATTCTTTCGGCGAGATGTTTATAGCTTATCCATTCGTATTGTTTCGTCGCAGGATTTTTTGTTCCGATGGCGTTTCGATCACTCCATCGGACTGCCGTATCTTCAAACAAATCGACGAGATTTCGCGGATGTTTGTAAAATTTGTCCAATT
>CAZVNK010000545.1:511-1723 GCA_964628115.1 uncultured Ignavibacteriaceae bacterium
GCTTTTCCGTATATGTGATCATAATGATTTCCCCTTTCGTGTGTGGTTCATGACTATGATCTGTCCCCGAAAAATGGACACCTTTGGGGGGCTATTTTGACATTGTTTTGTCCGGAAAGCAACAAAGCTTTATTTCCGGCTTTACTCGTGCCGATGGTTCATCAGGCGACTGTGAGAGGTTAAAGATTTGATGAAGGAGGCGCGGCTTGCCGTTAAAGGGAAAAAGAGCACTATTCCTTTTTCCCGCATTCCCCAAAGCAACCTTTGGGGAATGCAAGTCCATACAGCATTATTTCTTACTTGCCCAAACCGGGCAGCGGCTGCAAGAGTCTCGGCACGGATTCGCGTTTCTGCCCGCTTACCGTTACCGGCTGCGGTTTGGCGTGGGCGATTCTCCCGGCGACGTTGACATAATGACGTCCCCGGAAAACCAGCTCTATCGCCGCGGGCAGGGCGAGCAGTCCGAACCTTGACGACCGGATAATAAACCATAACGCGTGGATACCGAACGGAGAAAAGAAAAGCCTGGCCAGTTCCAGCATCATCTTCGTTTTGCGGGGATAATTGGTCAATTTTGATTTCGCCAGTTTCTTTTTCCACGGCTCCGCCCTGCGAAGCTTTGTTATTTTAAGATCGGGCAGTCTGCTGATGAGGGTTGAGGCGCGGGCAAAATAGTTTTTGGGCGCATAGGTTTGAGCGATCACCCGTCTGTAGCCTTCAACCAGTTTTTCAGCCGGCATGACGGGTACGAAGTTGAGCACGGTATCGACGTTATCGCCGCTGTGCGGCTTGTCCTGTGAGATGATCCGGCCTTCCCGTTCCAGCCGTTTGAAAAGATCGGTGTTCGGCATGGCGGCAAGCAGTCCCACCATGCTCTGGGCAATGCCGTTTTGCCGGATGAAGGTCAATTGGTTGTCGAACGCGTCCTCTTTATCCGTATCGAAGCCGAGGATAAATCCGCCCATGACCTCTATGCCGGAACGCTGTATCTTCTCGATAGCTTTATTCATGTCACAGGCGGCGTTCTGGTTTTTGTTGGCGGCGCGCAGCGTTGCGCTGTCCGGCGATTCGATGCCTACAAATACGGACGTGAATCCCGAACGCGTCATTAAATCCAAAAGCTCGTCATCTTTGGCCAGGTCAATGCTCGCTTCAGTGAACAGCATATACGGATAGTTGTGTTCCTCCTGCCACACCGCCAAGAGTCGGAGC
>CAZVNK010000545.1:1733-1948 GCA_964628115.1 uncultured Ignavibacteriaceae bacterium
GGTTGGCAATAAAATTGTCGTCCACGATAAACAAGCGTCCGCGGTAGCCGGTCGCGTGCAGGTCTTCAACCTCGCGCATGAATTGCGCGGGAGATTTGGTGCGCGGAACGCGTCCGAACATCTGGACGATATCGCAGAATTCGCAGTTGAAGGGGCATCCGCGGGAGAACTGAAGAGCCATGGAAGCGTAATCATCCGGCTGTATCAGATCAAAG
>CAZVNK010000546.1:0-1701 GCA_964628115.1 uncultured Ignavibacteriaceae bacterium
TCGACGGCCAGTCGGTTGTCAAGCCGTCGGAAGCGAAAAAGGGCAAAGTCTGTATCCGTTCACAGGAAGAAGTCGACGGCTACGTTACCGAGTTGAAGGCGGCTTCGTGGCAGGTTGAATCGATCAAGAGGTCGGAGAAGATCCGCCGACCGTATGCGCCGTTTATCACGTCGACGCTGCAGCAGGAAGCGGCCAAGGCGTTTGGTTTCTCGCCGAAAGCGACGATGCGCGTGGCGCAGGAACTTTATGAAGGTATCGATATCGGTCAGGAAGGCCAGACCGGTCTGATCACA
The DNA here is from genome assembly GCA_964628115.1 of uncultured Ignavibacteriaceae bacterium. Lineage (GTDB taxonomy): Bacteria > Zixibacteria > MSB-5A5 > GN15 > PGXB01 > JAFGAL01. The sequence goes on from CAZVNK010000546.1 coordinate 294, forward strand.
TATATGAGAACCGATTCAACGCGAATCGCGGCCGAGGCGCTCAAGGCGGCTCGCGGCGTTATCGCGGAGGAATACGGCACGGAGTACCTGCCGCCCAAGCCGCAGGTGTATTCGAAGAAAAAATCTGCCCAGGACGCCCACGAAGCGATTCGTCCGACGTACCTGACATTGCCGCCGGCGAAGCTCAAGAAACGTCTGACGCCGCGCCAGTTCAAACTCTACTCGCTGATCTGGAACCGCTTCCTCGCATCCCAGATGAAGCCGGCCGTCTTTGATATCGAGACAGTCGACATCGCCGCCGATCGGTTTACGTTCCGGGCTGCAACCCAGCGGATCAAGTTTGACGGTTTCCTCAAAATCTATCATGAAGAGAAGGAACCGGATGAGAACGGCAACGGGGAGAACGGTACAACCGCCCTTCCGCCGCTGGCCGAGAATGACCCGCTCAAGCTGAAAAAACTCACGCCGAACCAGTCGTTCACGAAGCCGCCGGCACGGTACTCCGAGGCCATGCTGGTCAAGCGGCTCGAGGCTGACGGGATCGGCCGCCCGTCGACGTATGCGTCGATCATCTCGACCCTGCGCGACCGCAAGTATGTCGAGCTCGAACAGCGCAAACTGGCGCCGACCGATCTCGGTATGGCGGTCAGCAAGATACTGGTTGAAAATCTGCCGGAGCTGTTCGACGTGAAGTTCACGGCCGGGATGGAGAGAGAGCTCGATCTGGTCGAGGACGGCACCGATGACTGGGTGAAAGTGCTGGGCGAGTTTTACAAGCCGTTTGTCGCGGCGATTGACCAGCTCAAGGGAAAACAGGAGGCGATCAAGGCGTCGCTGACCGAGACGACCGATATCAAGTGCGAGAAGTGCGGGTCGCCGATGGTTATCAAGTGGGGCCGCAACGGGCGTTTTCTTGCCTGTTCCGCCTATCCCGAGTGCAAGTCAACCCGGCCGCTGCCCGAGGAAGAAGCTGCCAGCAAGACCGACCAGAAATGCGACAAGTGCGGTTCGGCAATGGTTATCAAGACCGGGCGCTTTGGCCGGTTCATGGCCTGTTCGGCCTACCCGGACTGCAAGAACACCAAGGCGATCACGCTTGGGATCAAGTGCCCGACCGAAGGTTGCGACGGTGATATAGTCGAGAAGCAGACCAAAGGGCGCAAGATTTTCTACGGCTGCTCGAAGTATCCCGCCTGCAAGTTCGCCTCGTGGGATAAGCCGGTCGCTATTCCGTGCCCGTCCTGCCACCATGCCTTCATGGTCCACAAAGAATCCAAAGCCAAGGGCGAGTATTATCAGTGCCCGCAGTGCAAGTCGAAGGTGGCGCCGGAATCGGTCGAAGAAAAGTCGGCCGCCAACTGAGTTTCCCTCTCCAGTACGAATTTTCTACCGCCCCGCGCCAATCGGT
>CAZVNK010000546.1:1739-1946 GCA_964628115.1 uncultured Ignavibacteriaceae bacterium
GCGGATGCTCGCCGAGCGGCGACGTCTTTCGGCCCGCACGGTCGAGGCATACCGCCGCGACCTCGAGCCGTGGGTGGCGTATCTCGCCGAGCAGCATGCCGCGATGCCGGGCGGGAAAGAAAACGATCCGCTGCTGTTGCGCGTCTACCTGCGACGCCGATCCGAGGCGGGTGTTTCCAACCGTTCGCTGGCGCGGTTCCTCTCGGC
>CAZVNK010000547.1:0-1937 GCA_964628115.1 uncultured Ignavibacteriaceae bacterium
GGCACACCCATGTTGGAACGATGCGATAACGAAATACGAGTCTATATGCACAATACCCCGGGTGAGGGAGCGCGGATGGGATTTGATGCGCCGTTTATGATTTACGGCGACGTGGATTCAATTGGTTGGCTTGATTATGGCGGCCGACCGGAAACCGGTGGGGCGCTGGAAATAAACGAAAATTTCGGTCCAGGCGGAGCTTTTTTCCCCAGTGTCAATACCATAAACATTTTCAGCCCTGAATCCTGGGATGGACAACTTCCCGATACGTTCAATCATACCACCACCTGTATCCCCATAACAGGTTGCCCCGGCTGGGCGGATGATATCGGCGAGCAGTTGGTGTATGTATTGCATTTTGAGGTTTATGGAGGTGATTTATTAGAGTCACACCAATTGTGTATCGACTCAATCGAACACTCCAATCCGTCATATGATTGGCTGTGGTCGCCGGCCTCCGGCCCGTTCGGCGGCCCATACTGTATTGACGTTGCACAATCTGATTGCTGGCCGCCGCAATTTGTCGAAGGATGTCCATCGACTGTCGTCCCGGCCCGATTGGGTGAAACGACAGAACTAGTTATGGGACTTGAAGAGATTTGTCTCGATAAACTGAACAGCGCGATTACGACTCTCGGCACAGTGGAAATAACGGACTCGTCCATAGTTGATTCTAAACGAGGCTATATTCTCTGGTCTTTGACTCCGGATAGCAGTTTGCTGGGAACTCACGAAGTGACCATAAATGTGGGCAGTTCCATCTATCCCGCATCATGTTATGTCACCGATCCCTACGCTTGTCATTTCGATGTGCAGGTTTTAAACTCCCGCCCGATAATCAACAGCGCATGTGATGATACCGTCAATGTCTGTGTCGGAACCTCGGTGAAAGTTGCGTTTACCGCCGATGATCCCGATGGTGATCCGTTGACCTATGTTATCGCCGATGATGCCGACGGTCGGGCGACGATCAGCGCGCCGAAAGGGCTGGTGACCTTCACCGATTCCGGCAATGACGGAGAAGCGGTGTATGAAGTGGTGGTTGCAGTGTATGACCACGCAATCGATTCGACCTTTTGCACCATGTATTTCAACGTCTACACCTGTTGCGGAGATTGCAACGGCGATGGCAGTATGAATCTGTTGGATGTGCTGGCATTGATCGATTACATGTACGGCGATCCGATCGAACCGCCGATCATACCGGAGTTGAGTGATGCCAACGGTGACGGTCATATCAATCTTCTGGATCTTTTGCAGATGATAGGCTATCTCTATAGTGAGCCGTCCGACCCGGCCCCGGTGCGTTGTCCGCAGTAACGAAAAAGCAAATAAACCATAAACGGCAGGAGTCGATACGGCTCCTGCCGTTTTTTAGTTTGAGTATTATGTTGTTGTATTACAACGCGATATAAATCCCCTTAGGCGCCGCCGCCACTCGTTATTAAAAAAAACGCTGAAAATTTTAATAAGGATTCTACTATGTAAGAAATTTAAATAAACCGCTGTTTAATATTTCTTCCCCAGAAGTTGTCTTTGTTCCCTATTTCTTGCCATAATATCCCGCTAACCAAATAGACGCGAATATCCTATATGGGTTTGTCAGGTCACCCTCAGTTGCATCGATGACGTTTTGGAAAAATGTCGTAGGATGTTCATTTAGCTTGATTTTTGAACTTAGAAACTTATGTCCTGAATTCATAACACCGAGTAAGAATTGCGAATGTATATAAAACGACTCGCCGCCAGTAATAGTTTTTAATTTGTTTGATATTTCAATGCAATCTTTGAAATAAAGATTTCTTAAACGTATTCTTTCATCTCTGTCTGATATGTCATTCGTATTCAGGAATCCATAACCTTCCAAATTATAGCCTGCCGTTAATAGGAATTTGTCAAATAATAGAATTGCCATTTTTGTGCTGTCTGACTCGTAT
>CAZVNK010000548.1:0-1935 GCA_964628115.1 uncultured Ignavibacteriaceae bacterium
TCGAGCACCACGGCCACGGCCGGGCCGATCAGGCGATCGTCGGGCTCGGCGGGCACGTTTTTATTCGCCGATAATTTTGATAATCACCCGCTTGTTGCGCCGTCCGTCGAATTCGGCATAATACACCTGTTGCCATGGGCCGAAATCCAGCCGTCCGTCGGTGATCGGAATCAGAACTTGATGCCCGATCAACAGATTTTTCAAATGCGCGTCGCCGTTGTCCTCGCCGGTGCGATGATGCCGATAATCCACACCGTCGGGAGCCAGCTTTTGCAACCATTCGTCGATATCCGCAATCAATCCCGATTCGGCATCGTTGATATACACACCGGCGGTAATATGCATCGCGCCGACCATCAACAATCCCTCGCGAATACCGCTTTTGCTCAGCGCCCTCTCGACCTGATCGGTGATATTCAGGTATTCGCGGCGTTTGCCGGTATTAAAGGTCAGATATTCCGTGTGGCTTTTCATCAGATATTCTGGTCAATCCAAAAAGAGACCGAAAACTTGTCATGCAATTCCATCGCGACTGTCTTGGCTTCGGTAATCGTCTCGTAATTGCCGATACGAATGCGATAGAAAGTCTCACCCTCAACCAGAGTTTCGGTGACATACGCTTCATAGCCCCGATCGATAAAAAGATTGACCTGCTCCCGGGCATATACCGGATTGGTGCCGGCGGCGACCTGAACGGTGTACCCCGTCCCTTCCGGGCGCGACGGCATCGGCGTCGATTCATCCTCTTCGGGAGTCGTTTCGGGAGTCATGGCGTACTCGTCGGATTCACCGACGGCGGTCGCAACCTCGCCACCCGCCTCAGCGGAGGAATCGGCCAGATAATCCGTTCCCTGCTGGTCAAGAACCTCCTGTTCCAGTTCCGCCACCTCATCGGCGTCTTTACTGCACCCGATCATCCCGATCGTCAGGCACAGTGCCGCCAATAGCATCAAAATCGGAATACTGACTTGTTTCATATGTCCTCCTTGATATTTTCCTCTCTTATTTCTGTTCGCAAATAAGGAAGCCCGACGATTATTTGTCAAGATAAAATCACCACTGAAAACGGTGTTTAACCGCCAACAAATATATTGCATATGAAACATTTATCGTATAAAATGTTATAAATCTTGAGGAGCAACAATGAACTATAGTGACAACGTTCTTGAACTGATCGGCAACACCCCGCTGGTCAAAATTCACAACGGCCGCCCCGACGGCGGACCGCTTCTGCTTGCAAAAATCGAATTTGTCAATCCCGGCGGTTCGGTCAAAGACCGCATGGCCCTATTTATCCTGAAAAAAGCCCTCAAGGAAGGCAAAATCAAACCCGGTGGGACCGTAATCGACAACACCTCAGGCAATGCCGGCGTGGCGCTGGCCATGGCGGCCACCGTCCTCGGCCTGAAAGCGATTTTGACCACTCCTGAGAAGACCAGTAAGGAAAAAGTCGACCAGATTAGGGCCTTCGGCGCCCAAGTCATCGTCACCCCGGCCGATCTGGATCATGACGATCCCGAGGGATGCGTCATGAAGGCGATTAATCTGGCCAAAGAACACGGCTATTTTCATATGAATCAATACCACAGCAAGGATAATATTCTGGCGCATTATGCCCATACCGGCCCGGAAATCTGGGACGCCACCGATGGCCACGTCACTCACCTGGTGGCCGGAATCGGCACCGGCGGAACCCTCTCCGGTGCGGCCCGATATTTGAAAGAACGCAATCCCGAAATACAGTCGATCGCGGTTGATCCGGTCGGCTCGATTTTTTCGGAATTTATCAAACATCATAAAAGCGTCTCCCCTCAGGCTTACAAAATCGAGGGGATCGGCTCCGACGTCGAAACACAGGCGCTTGACCCGTCCATGGTGGACGAGGTGATCACCGTTTCCGATGAAACGGCATTTCAAACCGCCCGTAAACTGGCC
>CAZVNK010000549.1:0-1911 GCA_964628115.1 uncultured Ignavibacteriaceae bacterium
CCGTAGTCGCCAGAAAGATCACGTAACGCTCCAGTTTGGTGATTTCCTCGGTGGTGGAGCGCTCCAGGGTCATGGATACGATTTCGACGTCCTCATCGGTGAGACGTTGCGCGTTGTCACCTTCGGGCTTTTTTTTACGGTCGATCAATCCCTTGATTTCATTGTATCCGGACAAAAACACGCCCGAAAGCGGTGTGGATTGCAAGGCCCTTGCCTGCGACAAAATATCCGAGAATTTGCCCGATTTGCGGAAGAAATTCAAAAAGGTATCGTTTTGCGCTTCGGCCTTTTTGAAGGTGCGCCATTTGTTGAACATGATACCCCATGATATCAGAGAAAAGGATACCAGAATCAAATAGATGATCACGCCAAATGCGCTGGACTGGCCGATTATCTGCCAGACTCCCCCTGAAAACAACCCCGTCGGTAAAATCAATGTCACGCCCATATGTATCCTTCTACGTCTTGATCGGACAAATGGTCCGGTTTATACTCGTTTTTCGTCCTGAAAACAGTCTGATCATTATACGCCTGAGTAATATAAGCGTCAACAAAAAGCTAAATTCTCGCAAAAATTGCTTTCAGGTTTCTCTTGACATCTTTATTTGAAAGCCTAATTTGACAATCAATTGCTTTTTTTAACCTAAGGACGGGGAGAGTAACATGAAAAAACTGCTGACACTCGGACTGGTCGGCCTGTTGATGCTGGTATTCGTAATCGGATGCGGGCAGAAGGAAGAGCCGAAAACCGAGACTACCGACGAAGCTCCGGCGATGGTCGACACCACGGAAGTGATGGACAGCACCGCTGTGACGCCCGACACCACCGAAGTGATGGATGCCGCGGAGGAAGTCGAAGGACATTAATCATCGGCACTCACACGGATGACAGTCCGTTTTCGAAAAAAGTAAAAAAGGCCGCCGAATTTCGGCGGCCTTTTCGTATGCCAAATCCTATTTGACCCGAACGGTCAATCCGATTGACCGTTTATGATTCTATCATCTCGACATTGGCGCGCGGTACGATTGCCGTCTTGCCATCATCGTTGAATTTCACTTCCAGCACGCGGGCGTGCGATCCCGATTCCAGCTCTTCCAATTCAGGCGGCAGGTTGGTGACGTCGCCGAGCCTGCCGAAATAGGGATGCCTGATAACACGTACCGGCGAGCCGATTTGCAGGCCGAGTTCGCGATAGTCGCCATCATCGATTTTGGCGTGAATGTCGCCCTGTTGCGGAATGATGACTTCCGGTCTGATTACGCCGGCGCGAATCTGGGTGGCGCCGTTGATACAGGCCCGTTGTCCTTCCTTTGATTTCAGCAGGTCAAACGTTCTCTGAGCCATGTTGATTTGTCCGAAACCCTCGGTGACGATCAGCGAGGTGCCGATTTCCTCGGAGCCGGTAATGGCGACGCCGATATCGTATCCGAGAAAACCGCGCAAATCCTTGTCGTCGAAACCGCCGACGACGATGCCGGATGCGCCGACCTTGGCCGCCTTCTTGACGGCGTCCGCGGTGACCATACAGCCGCCGACCACGACTTTGCCCTGACAGGAATCGTCGATTTCCTTATCGGTCAGAATCTGGGCGTTATCCTTTACCACGACTTTGATTTCGCCGTGAGTTTCACCGCCGATTCCGAAAATGCCCTGAATGAAAGAGCACCAGGTGGAAATGGCGACGCCTTCTTTTTCGAAAATTTCGACCACTTCACCGTCGATGTACGCTTTCACGGTCACCGGGATCGGCGCCCCGCGAAGCAGGACCTGTCCGGTTACCTGTGAAATCGATTCGATCGTGCCGCTGATTTTGGACAGGCATTTCGATTTGAACAGACCGAAGAACGATTTCGACAGGGCGATCACTTCGCCCTCCTCGACCTGGTCACCTTGCTTTTTCAGCATGCATT
>CAZVNK010000550.1:0-1908 GCA_964628115.1 uncultured Ignavibacteriaceae bacterium
GTGATCTGCGTGACGCTATCGATGTCGCGTTCGACCGTGTCATCGAGATTGAGATACGGCGAGTTGGCATAGAAGATCACGGAGTGGCTGTGCACGGTCAGGACGGCCGAGAGGCCGGGAATATCCCATGAGACACGGTGTCCGAGAACGCCGGCGAGATCCGAGATGGAGAAATAGGGGATATCGTCGAATTTCTCCGCGCCGATTTTTTCATTACCGCCGGGAATTTGCACGGTAATGTCACCGGCAAGGGCGACGCTCGCCGACAGCACGACCATCAGGATCACTATGTTCAACGTGATTTTCAACATCGATCTATTTCATTTGCCGACGGTGGGCGCGTTCGATGGCCCGGTCGGCTTCTTTTTTTGCGATTGCGTCACGTTTGTCGTATTTTTTACGACCACGGGCGGTGGCCAGTTCGATTTTTACATACGGACCTTTAAAATAAATGCGGAGAGGAATCAGCGTGAATCCTTTTTCCATGGTGGCGCTGAACAGCCGTCCGATTTCCTTCTTATGAAGCAGGAGACGACGTTTGCGGGTCGGATCATGGTTTTCACGGGCCGATTGCTCGTACGGGGAAATATGCAGATTGAATAAAAAGACCTCACCGTTTTCAATCGCGGCATAGCAGTCGGCGAGATTGACCTTGCCCGCCCGCAAAGATTTCACCTCGGTACCAAGCAGGGAGACACCCACCTCGCGGGTCTCGATGATTTCATAATCCCGTCGCGCCTTGCGATTGGTGATGATATTCTTTTCCGGTAACCCTTTCTCCGCCATAGCGGCTAATATAGAGTGCGGAGAGTCACCTTGCAATTAATTTGTTGTTTGTGTATGTTGATAGATATTTACAATGGAGACTGTCGTGAAAGCCGCATTCTATCAAAATCAGCCGATATTCGGCGAAATCGAACGCAATCTGGCACGGGTGCTTGACGATCTGGCCGATCGTGAGTTTGATCTGCTGGTTCTGCCGGAATTGTTCGCGACCGGGTATTTATTCGCCGATGCCGCGGAAGCCGCCGGATTGGCTGATAGAGCCGGCGAGGGGCTGACCTTTAAACGTCTGCGAGAACTGGCCGAAACCAAAGACGCACTGGTGGTGTACGGATTCCCGGAGAAAAAGGGAGAGAATCTGTATAATTCGTCGCTGGCGATCCTCCCCGACGGAAATTTCCACTGCTATCAGAAAACGCATCTGTTCGACACTGAGAAGGCGATCTTCCTTCCCGGTGAAACCGGCTTTCTCGTCATAAACTATCAGGGTGTCAGAATCGGTATGATGATTTGTTTTGACTGGCGTTTCCCCGAATCGGCGCGTAAACTGGCGCTGGCGGGGGCGCAGATTATTTGCCATCCGGCCAATCTGGTCCTGCCGCATTGCCCCGATGCCATGATTACCCGCGCGTTGGAAAACAACGTGTTTACGATTACCGCCGACCGAGTCGGGGATGAGTCTCGCGCCGGCAATCACGCGCATTTCATCGGAAAATCTCGAATTATCGGGCCGAACGGGGTGATTCTTGCTGAAATGGGCGAAACCGAAACCGGATTCTGTATGGTGGAAATCGATCCGGCGGATGCGGATAATAAAGTCATCACAGCCAGAAACGACATTTTCAGGGATCGCCGCCCGGAATTCTACTGGAAAAACGAACGCTGAATTGCGAATTTGGTTTTTTCTTTCATATATATGTCATACTCACGCAGTTCGGGAAGCCGGAGAATATTTCATTGTCATGCCGGTATTTATATCTAATGTATGCGTTTGGTTTGCCGATACAAGAAAATAGGAAAGAATCACGTAGGGGTATCTATGGCAGTAGGACAGAAAACAAAGGCGGCGAAAATACTGGTGATCGACGACGAACCGCAAATCACCGAGATTATCGAGGCCTTTCT
>CAZVNK010000551.1:0-1035 GCA_964628115.1 uncultured Ignavibacteriaceae bacterium
TGTTCTTGAATCTGTCAATAGAGGAACTATTTTACCGTTCTTTCTATATTGTTTTTCTGTTTCTGTAGTTTCCTTAACCTTTTCAGGCTTAAACTCTCCATAAGAAAAATATGCTCCATCTGCATCATCTAATTCAAATAAATATTTAGCATCTTCTTCTCTACCTGTTGTATTCTTAGCCAACTGAGTATAATATTCTTTTTGTTGCTTTGTAGCTTTTGTATTATAATTCTTATCATAAGCCCTTTCCGATATAATCCCCGCTGATCGGGGAATTGCACACCATCTAGGCCTAGAATCAATCCGGGCATGAGATCGCCGTCCTTGTCGAACGGGGTAGCGATACCGGCTTCGTTGAGAACGTCCATGGCGGGATAATGCCGGGGACGATCCAGAAAGAATGAACTCAACTGGTCGATTTTCGACATTCCATAGGAATCCGCGATGATTTCGGCGGCATCGAGAAGCTTGACCTCGCGAGGATTGAACTCCTGGAAATACGCGCCCGACATCCAGCGTTGGACATAAATATCAGGAAGATGCCGTTTCACGTTCGCTTCGCTGATAAACAACGTCGTCATACTGGAATGCAGTCCCTTGACCGATTTGGTCGTGCCCTCAACCACGTCACTTCCCATCGAAAGCAGGGCGACGTCGCGCGGCATCGCCAGACCATACTGGGAACGGTGCTGATCTTTGCCGAACACCGCACCGACCGAGATCGTGGGATTGCCGCCGGCTTCTTTGCCGGGCTTGACCCGGACACCCTCGGTAATGGCCGACTCGATCAACACTTCCTCGCCGATCGGAAGCGTTTCGGTGGTCGTCTGAAGAACCTCGGCCATAATCTGCGCCGACGTGCGGTCATTGGCCCGCTTGAGATAATTGGTCAGTTCTTTGTCGACCTGCTCTTTGGGATAATTATTAACGCTCCCGCGACCATGAACCCCGACCGCAATCGCGGACAATGCGGCCGCAAGGATCGCCGACTGTTTTTGTATTCATCTCAATGGGCAGCCTGGTACCATCTTTTCG
>CAZVNK010000551.1:1045-1588 GCA_964628115.1 uncultured Ignavibacteriaceae bacterium
GAGTCCCCAGATTGGATTTGGTATTGATCTTGTCACTCAGCGTGATAATACTGCACGTATCCAGAGCGATATCGTAATTGAGTAACGCCGTTTTGTGTCGATGATTGAACTCTATGATCTGATCGGTCGAGAAGATTTGTTCGTCCTTCTGCCCGTGATAGGAAAGACGTTCGTCTGCGATATTGAATCGCAAGTTTTTATCCATGATACTACAACCTCATCCGGTTAATACGCCTGTTTATACTCGGCCTGTGTCGCATTCAATACGAATGTATTAATCTTTTATACGAAGTCAATGAATATTCTTGCCGTGAAATTTGCACGAAAGAGCAGATCGTCACTATGATAAACCAAACGCAATCGCTATGACGAAGACTATTCCCATCAGGATCAGAGTCGGGCGCGCCAACTCACCGATCATGGTTTTGATACTCACGCGAAAATACTCGCAGGTAACCACCAGGCAGGGGTGAACCGGAGAAATCCCATAACCGAAAAAAATCGCGACATTGACGAATATCGCACTAAGCTTCAGCCGTTACT
>CAZVNK010000551.1:1598-1901 GCA_964628115.1 uncultured Ignavibacteriaceae bacterium
ATAACCGGCGTTATCGTGTTCACCGCCGCCAGATAGACCGGAAAAGCAATCGAGGCCGGAAGTTGCACGCGGCCGGTCGCCAGCCCCAGCATGAATCCGGCGCCAAGCGCCAGCATTAGCGGCGGCAGGGGAAGCGCCGCGATCAATGTCCCGGTTTCAGTGACTTGAAAGATACGCAAATATAAAAACATCCCCAGAATGATCAACGCGAAATTCCAGGGCTTCATTTTCAGAACGATAGTTTTTAAGGCAAGCCGCTTGCGACTGAAGATGATCGACAATGTCAAACCGGTCAAAACCCCG
>CAZVNK010000552.1:0-1900 GCA_964628115.1 uncultured Ignavibacteriaceae bacterium
TTTTTTTTTGTTGCACCCTTAGGGGTCTAAGCCTCGGTTCTCTCAATATATAACGGCCATAACTTATTGGAAAGTTGATTTATAAAAAGAAATTCTAGCGGCCATATTTTATTGGCCGTACTCTTTCAAAGTGGGGAGAACAGACAAGCATGAATGACACCGATATTTATATTGAATGGCTGGATGGCAGTGACGAGATGGGCGAAATCGGCTATTTCAATCCGAACGGCCAGCAGTGTTGCGGGAACTGCGGAGTGCCCGGAAACGCTCCTGGACAATATGCGTGCAAGATGGAATGTACCCGCTGCGGCTATGTATACGGATCAAACGAGTCGGACATATACGAAAGAAAGTGCCCCGAGTGCCAACAAGGGGCTCCCGGGATCAGGTACTGGCGTAACATCGAGAGCTGAACTATGCAAGAATCAAAGCAAGATTTACCGGAATCTGCGGTTTGCATCGACAATTCAGATTGCCCCGAATCATAATGAAATCCGCAATTCGCAGGACGTAACCCCAGCCATACGAACCTGTAGGAGTTAGTCATGCCTGAAATAAGTCGCTTTTATGGTATAATCATGACAAAAGATGTCATTTCTGCCCACTATAAGGGTGAATACAAAATTGAAGTAACTTTCGAGGATGGAGCTACGGGAGTAGTTGATTTTTCAAAATACCTGTTAAAGGGCGGCGTATTTGAAAAATTCAAGGACATTGGATTTTTCAAAGCCTTCAAAATCAACGACGAACTTGGGGTAATGACCTGGGGAAACGAGATAGATATAGCGCCTGAAACCCTCTACGCCGAAGCTACGGGTAAGCCGTTGCCCGATTGGATGAATACGAACCATATCTCTTCGTCGGATGAGTCATTTCAGCAGAACTCGTGAACTCGTAAGCTGAGTAATAAAAACCAGCGCACAAGAGTGGAATTGTAGACCGTAGAACAAATGATGCGAGACTATCACATCAACTCTTTCTCCTCTGAAGATGATAACGGTTTCATCGCTGACATACACCACCTTATGGCCCGCTCAGCATTCATTGAGCCCCCTGACGAGGCATTGCGTGATGTGCAAAAGGCCAAGGAATTATGGATGGAGTCTGCACGGGCAAAGGGGAAACCTATTCCTCCACCAAAATATCGACCGATGATATACCAGGCAGTATCCGCTTGAAATATCGAATAAAAAGCCAGTCTTTACAGCAATTAATTGCGGTGTATAATGATAATGTATACATTATCAGAGGGGTCAATATGGTAAGAACCCAAATATATCTAACCCTACAACGCAACTTAAATAATTATATTCTTGGAATTTGCGGCAGACCTGCTATACTACGAAACAACCTTTTAAAAGAGGAGGCAGGCCATGCTACCACTCATCCGATGCGACGAACACCTTTACCCGGTCCCAAAGTTTGATCTTGGCAAAGGCGATGTAAAAAACTTCATGAATGAACTCAACGGTTTTCATGAACAATTTGCCGATTGTTTTCAGCGTAGTGAATCCAGAGATCACTTTTTCAACTACATGACTGGACAATTCAGCCCCCTTGAACGCAAAACCATTGAACCTATTGCCCTGGCTATGAAAGATGGCAATGTCAGAGCGATGCAGCGCTTTATCAGCGATGCGCCTTGGGACGATGAGAAAATGATTACCAAATATTGTAGTCTCGTAAATGAAGATCTCGGCAACCCTGATGGTGCGCTGATTTTTGATGAAAGCGGTTTCGTCAAAAAAGGCCGAGACTCGATCGGCGTTGCCAGACAATACTGCGGCACTATTGGCAAAGTAGATAACTGCCAGGTCGGCGTCTTTGCGGCCTATGTCTCCGAAAATGGATATTCTTTGACCGACAAACGGCTGTTTATTCCTGAAAAATGGTTTACCGA
>CAZVNK010000553.1:0-1896 GCA_964628115.1 uncultured Ignavibacteriaceae bacterium
GCAAAGCCGTCTCGACCGTGGCCGATGCCGTCGCCGTTGCCGAGGAATACGCCCGGCCGGTGATGGTGAAAGCCCAGGTGCACGTCGGTGGGCGCGGCAAAGCCGGCGGCGTGCAATACGCCGAAAACGTCGAAGCCGCCCGGGTCTGGTCGCAGAAAATTCTCGGTATGGACATCAAGGGATTGAAAGTCAACACGGTGCTGGTTACTGAAGCGGCCGACATCGTCACCGAAGCCTATGTCGGGATCGTGATCGATCGCGCCAGCAAGGCCCCGGTGATCATGGTCTCCGCGGCCGGAGGCATCGATATCGAGGAAGTCGCGGCCAAAACCCCGGAGAAAATATGCAAGCTCGCCATTGATCCGCAACAGGGATTGCGCGCCTATCAGGCCCGCGACCTGGCCGCCAAACTGTACCGGGATATCGCTCTGATTCGACAGGCGGCGGACATTATCATGAAGCTCTATGACGTGTACTGGAACGTCGATGCTTCGCTGGTGGAAATCAATCCCCTGATCACCACGCCCGACGGCAAAGTCGTGGCCATCGACGCCAAGATCAACATCGACGACAACGGCCTGTTTCGACGGAAGGATATCGCCGCAATGCGCGATATCGAAGCCGAGGATCCCTCCGAGATGGAGGCGCGCGAAGGCGACCTGTCGTTCGTTTCACTGAGCGGCAATATCGGGTGCATGGTCAACGGGGCCGGGCTGGCGATGGCGACCATGGATCTGGTCAAACATTACGGCGGCGATCCCGCCAACTTTCTGGATATCGGCGGTTCCTCGAATCCCCAGAAGGTACTGACGGCGATGCGTATCATTCTTCGCAATCCCAACGTCCGCGCCATTCTGATCAATATTTTCGGTGGCATTACCCGTTGCGACGACGTCGCCAACGGCATTGTCATGGCGTATGAGGAATTGCGGCCCGACGTGCCGATCGTGGTGCGCCTGACCGGAACCAATGAAAATGAGGCCCGCAAAATTCTCAAAAAAGTCAACCTCGAATCGGCCGCCACGCTTGACGACGTGGTGAAAATGGCCATCAAACTTGCGGAATCCGACACTGCAAACGCGGGGAGGGTGGCATGAGTATCCTGATAGACAAGAAAACCAAACTCATCGTGCAGGGCATTACCGGGCGCGACGGTTCTTTCCATGCCGAGCAGATGAAAAAATACGGTACCAACGTGGTCGGCGGAGTTACGCCGGGCAAGGGCGGCACCAAACTGCACGGAATTCCCGTGTTCGATAACATGCAGGAAGCGGTCGCGAAGACCAAAGCCAACACCTCGGTTATCTACGTCCCGCCGCCGTTTGCGGTGGACGCCATTTACGAAGCGGTTGCCGCCGGCATAAAATTGGTCGTATGTATTACGGAAGGAGTTCCGGCCAACGACATGATGAAGGTGTATGAATACGTGAAAGCCAAAGGCGCCCGCCTGATCGGACCGAACTCGCCGGGATTGATCTCGACCGACAAATCCAAGGTCGGTATCATGCCCGGCAATATCGTCAAGAAGGGTGGCGTCGGCGTGGTGTCCCGCTCCGGAACGCTGACCTACGAGGCGATTTGGGCGCTGACGTCCGCCGGAATCGGACAGACCACCTGCCTCGGCATCGGTGGTGATCAGATTATCGGCACCAATTTCATCGACGTGCTCGAAATGTTCGAGGCCGACAAGGCTACCAAGGCGGTGGTAATGATCGGCGAGATCGGAGGCACCGATGAGGAACAGGCGGCCAAATACGTTAAAAAGAAAATGACCAAACCGGTGGTGGGATTTATCGCCGGTCGGATGGCGCCTCCCGGCAAGCGCATGGGGCATGCCGGCGCCATCATCTCGGGTGGTTCCGGAACCGCCGAGGATAAAATCAAGGCATTAAACGC
>CAZVNK010000554.1:0-1585 GCA_964628115.1 uncultured Ignavibacteriaceae bacterium
GAGAAGCAATAAAGATCTCTTTGATGAATCTAAAAAATATCTTTGTGGAGGAGTAAATAGTCCTGTTCGGCCTGCGGTCAGGGACAGCGTATGGGCATATTCGCCGGGTCGGGCGTCGGCAAGTCGGTTATGATGGGCATGATCGCCCGTGGATCGTCGTCCGATGTCAACGTCATCGCTTTGGTCGGCGAACGCGGCCGTGAAGTGCGCGAATTTATCGAAAAAGATTTGGGCGAAGAAGGACTCAAGCGCTCGGTCGTGATCGCGGTGACTTCGGATCAGCCCGCGTTGATCAGAATCAAAGGCGCCATGATCGCAACCACCATCGCGGAGTATTTTCGCGATCAGGGAATGAATGTCATGCTTCTTATGGATTCGATCACCCGGATCGCGATTGCGCAACGCGAAATCGGCCTGGCGATCGGTGAACCGCCCGCGACGCGCGGCTACACCCCGTCGGTGTTCGCTATGCTTCCGCGCATTCTGGAACGGGCCGGAACCAATGACAAAGGCTCCATCACGGGGTTGTATACCGTGCTGGTCGAGGGCGATGATTTCAATGAACCGATCTCCGACGCGGTGCGGTCGATTCTTGACGGCCACGTCGGTTTGTCGCGGCGTTTGGCCGCGATGAATCAGTATCCCGCGGTGGACGTTCTCGATTCCATCAGTCGTCTGATGGTCGACATTACCGATCCGGAGCATCAGGCGCTGGCCGCCAAAGCCAGAGAGATTGTCGCTACCTATCGCGAATCCGAGGATTTGATCAATATCGGAGCCTATGTCAAAGGGTCATCGCCGAAAATAGATTATGCCATCTCGAAAATAGACAAAATCAATCAGTTCTTCCGTCAGGCGATCATGGATCAATGCGATTTCGATGAATCACTGAATCAACTGAAAAACATTATCGATGAAGCGGAGGGCCAGTCGCATGCCGATCAAAAAGTTTCGGTTCCGACTCGAGAAGGTTCTGCAGTTAAAATCGCATCTTGAGGCCGAGAAACAAAAAGAACTGGCTCTGTCCACGCAAAAAGTTCTGCATCAGGTTCATGCCATTAATGAGATCGACCGGGTTCGAGGCGAATGTTGCGATAAGGAGCGCCGACATCTTACGGGCAATGTCGATCCGATTCACCTGCTGACTTTTTCCCGGTATTTTTTGCAGTTGAAAAAGAACGAATTGAAAGGCCGCATGGTACTGAAAGGGTTGAAAGGGGAAGAGGAGAAACGTCGGCTGGATCTGGTGGCCGCCACCAGGCAACGCAAAATCTACGAAAAGCTCAAAGAACGGCGGCATCAAGCCTATCAAAAGGAAAGCGCCCTGATCGAACAGAAAGAACAGGACGAGATGGCCGCGCAGTCTTTCATGAAAAAAAAGGCTTCCGGGCAATAACCCGGAAGCCATTCTGACAATAGACGATACTGTCTGCAGTATGTCTTATTTTAAAAGCATCATTTTCTTACTGGCGGTAAAGTCCGAAGCCTGAATACGGTAGAAATATATTCCCGAAGCCAGATTGCGATTTTCATCGTCACAACCATCGAAACTAATCAGATGTACACCCGCATTGAGACGTTCATT
>CAZVNK010000554.1:1595-1892 GCA_964628115.1 uncultured Ignavibacteriaceae bacterium
GAACCTTTTCACCGAGAATGTTGAATACCGTCAGACGCACCTCGCCTGCACGCGGCAGGGCAAAACTGATACTGGTCGACGGATTGAACGGATTGGGATGATTCTGTGCCAACGCGTATTCGGTCGGAAGGATTGAACCGTCATAGTCGTCAATTCCGGTGGTCTGTTTGATATTGACATATCCCTTTGCGAAAAACGGCGAAAAGACCCGCGATTCAGCGGCAGTGCGGAACAAGGTCGGCCAATTGTCGGAATAGGTGATGCTGTCGATCGTAACCATTTCGTCGGGCACCCCGC
>CAZVNK010000555.1:0-1882 GCA_964628115.1 uncultured Ignavibacteriaceae bacterium
GCAGCAGTTTGCCGCCGAGTCTGGTCACGTTGTCGACCAGGTTCATTTTGTTGCGCACTTGCGACATCGGTCGCTGGCCGAGTACTTCGCCGGTTATGATAAAATCGGCGTTGACCATCTCCATAAATGCTTTCGCCTCGGAGAGCATGAGGATACGGCAGTCAACGCAGACATTCATATTCTTTCCCCGGCCGAATTTCGGCTTCTCGACAATATCAACGAACTTCTGCCCGAGGTGCATCAGCTTGACATTAAAGCCGTATTTCTCGGCCGCGGGGTACGGGAATTCGCCGCCGGAGGCGCGGTCTTTGATTTCGCTGTTGAAATGCGTGATAAATGTCAGTGCCGTGACACGTATGTTCTGTTGCAATACCAACAGGATTGCCAGGGCGGAATCCAAACCGCCCGAGAACAAAGCAATGGCATGGCCTCGGGGCTGATCGGCAAAAGCGGGGGTGTCCGGTGTATTCATTACCGTATTTATAATACAAATGCACGCATTATCAAATATTTATTGCACCCAAAGCCATAATCACGCTTCAGAAGTCAATTGTTTCTTGACATTCACGATGATGCCGTCTACTATATCATCGGTTTCAACCGGTATACACTGACGTTATGAATTTGATACGATTGATATATAGCTGGATCAAACACTTCGTGTACGAATCCCAGCAATTGTTTTTTTTCTCCATGAAAATCCTGAGATCCATGGTCGGTCGACCGGTATATCCCGCCGAAACTTTCGAGCAGATGTATTTGATCGGCGTGGGATCTCTGTTTTTAATCATCCTGACCGGGATGTCGGCCGGGCAGGCGATGACACTTCAGTTTTCCAATGAACTGGCGGAATTCGGAAGCAAGACCTATATCGGACGCATTATGGCTATCGCGGTTCTCAGGGAGCTGGGGCCGATTTTGACCGGCTTGATGGTGGCGGCGCGGGTGGCGGCCGGGATAACCGCCGAAATCGGCGCCATGAAATCATCCAATCAAATCGACGCGTTGATCGCGTTCGGCATCGATCCCATTCGCAAACTGGCCGCGCCGCGAGTGATCGCGCTTTTGATCATGATGCCGGTGCTGACCATTATCTGCGACATTATCGCGATTTTGGGCGGATGGATTATTGCGATTTTCATCTCGCATATCACCTCCACGACCTATCTCGTGGCGGTCAAGGAACGCCTGATATTCGGCAATCTCTTTATCGGGGTGGTCAAGCCGATGGTGTTTTCGTTCATCATCGGATTTATCGCCTGTTACAAGGGATTCACGTCGGAAGGCGGAACCAAGGGCGTCGGGCAGGCCACCACCGAATCGGTCGTGCTGTCGTCGATATCCGTTCTGATCGCCAATTTCATTATCACCAAAGTGGTGTATTCGTTTCTCAAGGGATACTTATGATCGAATTTCGCAACGTTCATTATTCAATCGGCGACAAAAAGATTATCAGGAATGTCTCGTTCCAAATACCGGCCGGTGAACCTCGGATTATCATGGGGCATTCCGGTTCGGGCAAGTCGACCATATTGCGGCTGATTCTCGGTCTGGCCTGTCCCGACCGGGGCGAAATCATCATAAACGGCGAGAATATTTGCGGGATGGGTGAGAAGAAACTGATCGGAATGGTGTTCCAGGACGGGGCATTGTTCGATTCCATGACGGTGGGGGAGAATGTCGGCTATTATTTATTGGAACATACCGATATGGCGCTCGATGAAATCGAACAAAAGGTCCGGCGCATGCTCGGTTTCGTGGGGATCGACGAGGAATATCTCGACCGTCTTCCCGATGAATTGTCCGGCGGCATGCAAAGACGAGTGGCGATCGGGAGGGCGTTATTGTCCACCGATCCGATGATTATGTTGTACGACGAACC
>CAZVNK010000556.1:0-1880 GCA_964628115.1 uncultured Ignavibacteriaceae bacterium
GGGATTTCCACGATTATGAAAATGGACGGTGAATCGACCGCCAGCACCGGAAGATCGGACGCGATCTCGAGACGAACCACCGCCGTCTGCGGATCATTGGTCGCGGTCGGATCGGACACCACCACCGTGTCATAATAAATGCCGAACGACATGCCGGTAATGTCGACCGAAAGCGTGACATCGCCGTCATCCACGCCCGACGCCGGGAACAGCGACAGCCAGGTCGAGGAATTGGTCGCCGTCCAGTTCAATACACCCGCACCGACGTTGGCGACGTGCATCACCTGGTCGTCGGGATTGGCGGAATCGGCAATGGCGCTGTAATAAAACTGGGTCGGATCGATTTCGATAACCGGCAGCGGCTCGGTCAAAGTCAGCGTGACCGGCACCGGAATCGGGCTGTTGCTGGCGGCGGGATCCGATACGACAATGGTATCCTTATATACCCCTGAAGGCATGCCGGAAATATTGACCGTGATCTGCACCGACGACGGAATATTGGTCACCGCACCGAACGCCGGTTGCACCAACAACCAGCTGGAATCCCATACGGCGGTCCAGTTCAATGTTCCGGCCCCGACATTGTCGATCGTCAACACCTGTGCGCCCGGTCCGGAACTGCCGGCCAGCGCGTTGAAATTCAGTGAGGTCGGAGCGACGTCGATCACCGGCGGCACGTTGTCGGCGACATTCCAGCAGTACGGGCCGCCATACTCAGGAAACTGCGGCGATGACCACAGCCAGTCGTAGGTCGGATTGGCATGGCCGATCGAGTCGATACAAAACACGCCGTCCTCATCGATCCGAAGGCCCACCTGCATGTGAAGTTTTTCAATTCCCTCCGACGGCCAGCCCGGCATCGGCGGCGCCAACGGCAGGGCGATCGTGGTATGATTGAACGTATCCGGCAAAACGCCGTCCCAGCTGTCCAACCGGAAATTGCTGGCGGCATTCCAGAACACGCTGTCCCCGGTAAACGCGGCTTTCTGAAAACCGTTCATCAGTAAAACCGACCCGTCGGCAACCTGGGATGGATCGCCGCCGATGTCGAGATGCGTAATAGTGGAGATACTGGCATCGGGGCTGTAAAGATTGTAGGTGGCGCTGAATCCGAAACAGGTCGCCCCGCTGTTCTGAGTCATGTAGAAATCGCGCGTGAAATCCTGGTTTTTCTTGAGATACCCCGGGGCAAGCTCCGGGTTGGCTTCGGTCCGGATAATGACATTTCCGGCCTGCGCTTCTCCGAGTGCCATCAGCGCCAGGAGAAACAAGGTTAGTACTGCATACGTCCTTTGCATATTACACTCCCATTGGGTAATGTGATGAAATCCTATATCCGGTAGTTGTCAGGTGGTGACTTTGTATATTCACGTTTGAAAATAGCACTTGCGTGTCTGGTTTATGTTATCGTTGCGTTAAAAGATGAGAAAAACGGCAGATATATCCATCGTTTCTCATCGTTTATAACAAGCGATCAGGGGTTTGGTTTTGCCGGTCAGGTTCTGTCACCCGGGCTGATCGGACAACCGGCGCTCCCGCGTTTAACCGGTGGAAGATGGGAGTAAGGTTCGATGTAAAAATCGATAATAATTACCCTGCTCTGCTTGAGTAAAATATACCCCTCTACCCCGGATTCTGTCAAGGGAAATCATTGGACGCCAACCGGCGGGATTTGTGAACGAAAATTACTTTTTCCGGCGGGATTTGGCCGCGATACGCTTCGTGGGCTTGCTCTTCTTGCGCTTTTTCGCCTTCTCGATTTCCTGCGCGAAGATTTTTTCGAGCGTGTAACTCGACGGGACAAAATCCATCAACGCCTGCTCGAACAGCTCGTCGACGGTGTCCAGATAGAAAAACTTGGTCTTTTTAATAATGGCGTC
>CAZVNK010000557.1:0-1879 GCA_964628115.1 uncultured Ignavibacteriaceae bacterium
GATCCGGAAAACTGCCTGTGCTCCGACAACGCAATTTCATTTGCAATCGACAAAGGATATTATGATCCCGACTCCGGCGAACCGTTTCGATTCTGCGAAGCCTATTGCCCCGCCACACCGAAAAACCAGCGTTATGCCGACGCCCGCGTCTGGAGTATATTCCGCCGCGCCGCACCGTCAAATAATATCACCCCCGATTATCATCGCGCCGTCGATGGCGCCGAGCCGTATCCGCTCTGGATCAAACCGGACAACAAACTCACACTCGAAGACGTCTTCGCGCTCATGCGCGATCATTACGAGGGAACCCCATACGATATGACCGTCGGTGTCGATGCCGGTCCGTACGGTTCTCCATATCGCTGGCGTCCCATGCACTGGATTGTCGACACGCTGGAATACGCCTGGGAACGGCCCATCTCAACCCAGCAAACCGGGTTTTCCTTTGTCGCGCAATGTCGCGACTGGCTTCCCGACCCCATCGGCGGCGTATACTGGTACGGCGTCGATGATACCTGGTTCACCTGCTATACACCTCTTTATTGCGGCATCACCGATGTTCCGCGTTCCTTCACTATCGGAGATCTAAATGAGTTCTCCTGGGAATCCGCCTGGTGGGTGTTCAACTTCGTGTCGAATTTCTGTAATCTGAAATACAGTTTCATGATCGAGGATATTCAAGCCGTCCAGCGGGAGCTTGAAAGTGATTTGATCGCCATGCAACCGCTGATCGAAAAAACCGCGAAAGAGCTGGCCGCCGAAAACCCCGAACTGCTGGCTCGTTTTCTCACCGATTATTCCGTGCAAAACGCCGAGAGGATTGTCCGACGATGGCGGCAACTCGGTGAGGAACTTCTGGTGAAATACAACGACGGTTACGTGAAAAACGATAAAGGTCGTCCCGCCGAGCAGGGCTATCCCGAAACCTGGTTGCGCAAAGTCATCAGGGAACGCCCTGAGCAATTTCTCCTCCCCGTCGACGAGAACGCCCTGCCCGAATCCAAATTGATCGACTAACGGAAAGAGACAAATCATTCTCCCACGCCCGGCATGGAACTGCCGGGCGTTTTTATGTGCGAAAATCCCGACGGGGAACATAATCCGGCGTTTCCCGGTTTTCCTACTAAGGAGGCGCAATAAAACAATAACACGAGATTGGCAGTAAAATGTCCCACGACCGAAACACATTGCCGAACTGGACGACAACGATCCTGAAAACCGCCGCGCTGTATAACCTTGCTTGGGGCGCGTGGACAGTATTTTTCCCTTCGGCCTATTTCTCACTGCTTGGCATGGAAAGCCCTCTGTACCCCGTCATCTGGCTGGGCATGGGAATGATGGTCGGCATATTCGGAATCGGCTATGCCGTCGCCGCCGGCAATCCTCTTCGTCACTGGCTGGTAATACTACTCGGACTACTCGGAAAAATCCTGGGGCCGCTCGGCTTTCTCTGGGCGCTCGGCGCGGGAGATCTGCCTTTGCGTTTCGGCCTGATTTTTATCACCAACGATATGATCTGGTGGCTTCCGTTTCTGATCATTCTCTATCGCGTCACCCGCGTCCTGCAAAACCGTGATGCCGTCGAAAACGATCCCGAAACCGCGCCGGAACGTCTCATTGCCGACGTCCGCACCGAATCGGGAAAAAGCCTTATCGAACTGTCACGGAGCGGTCCGGTGCACCTGATCTTTCTGCGCCATTTCGGATGTACGTTCTGCCGCGAAACCCTGGCGGATTTCGGTTCCCGTCGACGTTTTGAGTCCGGCTCATCGGCTCAGTTGGTGTTCGTGCACATGAGTACGCCCTGTCGCGGCGAGATGATGCTCAACCGCTACAATCTGTCCGGCGTCGATCATGTCAGTGATCCCCACCGTCGCCT
>CAZVNK010000558.1:0-1862 GCA_964628115.1 uncultured Ignavibacteriaceae bacterium
TCGCCGCTCAATGCCAGATCGGAAAATCCGAACGGCGGCTTCTTTGCCAGTTCGTCCCTGATGCGATCCTCGAATTCATCGACGTCGTCGGTTATCCCCCCCATCCCCTGCGCCTCGACGTCGGCGCGGCGCAAATCGAGCAGGTCGAAGATCAATTCCTGCCCGGTGCGACGGATCAGTCTCCGCATGCCCTTGTCGGTTACGGCGGTAGTGAACATGTGCCGTTCCACCAGCGTGATGACGTCGGCGGTCAGATCGGTACTGAAACGCAACCGCCGCATGACCGCGCGCGCCACTTTGGCGCCGGAATTTTCATGTCCGTAAAAGGTCGCGCCGTCCTCGGTCACCCGCTTGGCGCGGGGTTTGGTGATATCGTGAAACAGCGCCGCCAGCCGCACCCGCAAATCCTTCGGGGATGCGTCAATGGCGCGAATAATGTGCTCGAACACGTCGTACTTATGATATCCGCCGGGCTGATCGACATCGACCGCTTCCTGCAATTCCGGCAGGATTTCAGCCAAAAGGCCGCCTTTTTGCATCAGTCGGAAACCGATCGAGGGTTTGTCCGCCAACACCAGCAGTTTGGTCAATTCCGAGGCGATTCGTTCCGGCGAGACGGTGGTTATCAACGCGGCATGTTCCTGAATGGCTTTGAATGTTTTCGGTTCGACCTCGAATTCGAACCGCGCCGCAAACTGTATCGCGCGCAACATGCGCAATGGGTCTTCGGGGAATGACCGCGCCGACACCATGCGAATGCGGTGGTTTTCCAAATCGATTCGTCCTCCGAGCGGATCGATCAACTCGCTGTCGCTCAGAGAAAAGGCCATCGCATTAATGGTAAAATCGCGACGGCCCAGATCATCCTCGATACGCATATCGGGATCGAATGAAACATCGAACTCTCGATGACCGACGCCGGTCGAGTATTCCCGACGCGGCAGGGTGATATCGAACGTAAAACGTCGATTGTCCCGAAACTGAGTGAATTTTATTACGCCGAAAGATCGTCCCACCAGATCGACTTTTCCATGCGCCTGCAAAATACTCGAAAGATCTCGATAGGGAATCCCGCAGACAAGATAATCCCGGTCCTCCGGCTGGACGGTTCTCCGCAACAGGCTGTCGCGAACCGCGCCGCCGACTTCGTATATTCGTCCCCGTGTCAAAATCGCGGAGACCACACTATCTGAAAGCCTGCACATAATCAATCAGGCCGAATCCTTGTCCCCACCCCGTGGTCGAACGCTCGTCCGGCGTTTTCAATCGAGGTGATAATGACTTCCTTTCCTCCGTCCTGTATGAACTGCATCGCCGCCCTGATTTTCGGACCCATCGATCCGGGCGGAAAATGTCCTTCATCGTAATACTTGCGCGCCTGGGAAAGGGTGATATCATGAAGAAGCATCTCATCGGGCTTACCGTAATCGATCGCCACCTTGTCCACCGACGTCAGGATCATGAGAATTTCCGAATTAATATCCCGCCCCAGCACCGCCGAAGCCAGGTCCTTGTCGATAACGGCGTCGATTCCTTCGTAATTTCCGTTCTCGTCGATATACACGGGGGCGCCTCCGCGGCCGACCGTGATGACGGTGGTACCTTGTTCGACCAGAGTCTTGATGGTATCCGACTCCACCACCGAAAGCGGTTGCGGTGACGGAACCACGCGCCGCCATCCGCGATTGGCGTCCGGCTTCACGATCCAGTCACGTTCTTTGGCAAACCGATGCGCCTCGTCCTCGGTGTAAAACTGTCCGATGAATTTGGTCGGATGCACGATTTGCGGATCGTTGCGATCGACAATCACCTGCGAGATAATGGTGACGACTCGTCGATCCAGCCCCTCCTGTTTGAGTCGG
>CAZVNK010000559.1:0-318 GCA_964628115.1 uncultured Ignavibacteriaceae bacterium
CAGTCGGTGTACTGGAACTGCACCATGCCCGACGTGGGCTGGCCGTACAGCACCTGACCGACCGCCGTCACCGCCGACAGCGCCGTCAAAAGCAATCCGCACAGTATCGTTTTTTTAATCATCGAACGCCCCCTGGATAATAACCGTCCCGTTGCGGGAGACGATCGGTTGCCGGTTCGGTCCCCGGTTAATCTGCCATTGCGGTATGATCCCGGAGTTTTCGATGACGGTCAGGATACGGGTGTCGGTATCCGGCTCGCCGGCGGTACCGCTCTTGGTGCGCGAATCGACCGATCCCTCGAACGTGTCCAGTGAGTA
>CAZVNK010000559.1:328-1857 GCA_964628115.1 uncultured Ignavibacteriaceae bacterium
TCGATGACGAACCGGTCGCCCGCGGCACCCTTCAGTGCCCCCGGATGAGCTTCCACCCAGGCGCCGTGGCGCTGCCAGGCCTGGTAGGCCTGGTGGATGCGAAATGCCTCGGCCGCCGCCGCCAGTGATCCGGCCTGACGTCCGGCCGCGCCGAATCCGGGATCCGCGTCGACCGCCTGATTGAATTCCAGTTCAGCGGCCTGCGGCATGCCGCGTTGTTTGAAATCCAGTCCCCGGCAGTACGCCATAAAGGCCAGATACGACTCGGTCGGTATCTCCATGATCGCGTCGCGTTCGGCCGCCGTAAGCGTCACGTCCATCTCGTCGATAACCTTGAAAACGAACTCCTTCTGCACCCGGAAAAAGTCATCCAGACTGCCTTCGGTCGAGGGGGGAAGATCGGTATCACTGCTGGTGGTGCTGACGATTGCGCCATCGAGCCTGATTTTGTTGTCACCGGTACTGAGTACCGAACCGGTGATGATACGACGGCTTCCCACCATTCTCCCGACGCGCGGCGCCGATGCCGGGTCGACGAATTTCGATTCACCTAATTGCAATTCATTCAG
The DNA here is from genome assembly GCA_964628115.1 of uncultured Ignavibacteriaceae bacterium. GTDB lineage: Bacteria > Zixibacteria > MSB-5A5 > GN15 > PGXB01 > JAFGAL01. The sequence continues at coordinate 898 of CAZVNK010000559.1, forward strand.
CAGAACGTCGATTTTCAGACGGTCGATAACCCGCAGGGAACTGATTTTGGATAAGTCGGTCGATGTGAACTCGGCCAGCCCGAGACTGATCGGCGCCAGTTCCGGAGGAAGGGTCGTTCCGTCGAAATTAATGACCGCCACCGTGTTTTGTGGAATGGTGTCGGCCTTGATGTTGTTTTCATCGGCGATCACTCGTTCCGCCTCGCGGCGAAACTTCATCGCCATCATCTGGTCGAGATGCGCCTGCACCAGATTGCGCGTTTCTCGTTTCGGTTCCAGGCTCAGCGCCGTGGAATAGGCCCGCACCGCCGCATCCCAATTTTCGCGCTTTTCATGAATCATTCCGAAATACAGATTGGTGCGTGCATCCGGCATGATCTGTTGCGCCTGCTTGAGCGCATCCTCAGCCTTGGCCAGCTCACCCTTCTTGTAGTACGCGACGCCCAATTCCCGCCAGGCGTCGGCGCTTTCCGGATTGGCCCTGATTTCATCATAGAGAAGCGCAATGGCCTGATCGTATTCACCCTGTTCGGCAAGATTTCGTCCCTGCATGTACAGACTTTGCGAACATCCCGCCGCCAACAGTACGACCATGACCGGCAAAAGTATACGTATCATGTATTCCTCGCTCGTTAATGCCCCTTGGGCGGATTACCCGGCCAGCGGCCGATAAATTTCCATTTTGCGCTTGGCTTCGGCGAACTCGGTGTCCATCTCATACGCCTTCTTGAAAAACTCGTAGGCCTGCTTGTAATCGTACTTGTCCGCGAAATCAAGCCCCCGGGCATACAGTGATGCCGCATCGAGCGATTCACTGCCGCCGGCCTTCATCAGGTCTTTGGTCTTCTCGTCGAGCGTGATATCGAGCTTCTTGGCCAATTCCTCGACCATTTCCTTTTCGACTTTGAAATAGTCCGGTTTGCCTTCTTTGTCGACCGTGGCGATTATTTCCGAGGTCTC
>CAZVNK010000560.1:0-1851 GCA_964628115.1 uncultured Ignavibacteriaceae bacterium
AGGATGTGAACGAAAATGAAAAAACCTATATTGTTTATTCTTTTATTTGCGTTAGCTTCGACGATTTTCGGTTTGCCGAGGGCTTCCAGGTATCCGGAAGGATCGGTGATTTCTTTTAAGTTATATGAGAGCAGTTTCAATCCCATGTTGGAGAAATAGTCTCCGACGTCGTCGAACACTTTCTGGCCGAAATCCTTGCGGCTTTTGTTGATCGATTCGAGATGCATGGAACCGATCAAAGCGCGGGTGGAACCTTCGAGCGTGCGCAGGGCCACGTCGCGGATATCGGTCAGGGGTTTGCCGAGAAACTGCTCGGCGGCGAGAATGATCGAGGTTTCATCGCCGGCGATTTTCACTTCGGCGGTGCCGCGCACCGTCGACCGGATGCCGTTGGTGGAGATGGCATCCTCAACCTGGAACTCCATGGGGATGATTTCCAGCGGAAGAATTTGCGCTTGTTCGATAAACGGCTTTACGAATGTGCCCCCCCCGATCCGTAAGCGATATCCCACCTCTCGTTCGGTTCCGTCGGGCATTTTGACGGTGCGTTTTTTGCCGCCCGAGACAATCAGAACCTCGTTCGGTCCAACTTTCCGATAGTTCTTCAGAACCACCACGATAACGGCCGCCACGATGACGACAACGGCAATAATGACATAGATGAGAGGACTCACGGTTTTGCTCTCCTTCAGAAAGATGAAAAGGCGGTCGAACTGCCCGCCGCCCATAAATTTCAACCATTTACGGCGTGAAAGATAACAGTCCTGTATGCGATGTCAACCGATATTTGCGAAATTTTTCACGAACTTCGAGAGTGAGGCGATTGTCGTTATTTGACGTTTTTGTCGGTGATTCGTCTTATACATAGAAAGAGTCTTTGACGCGTTTACAAAATGGGGAATCCCGTCAGGATTAACCTGTCGGTAATTAGAGTGTGGTAACGTCGGGTACTATCCCGACAAACAAGGAGGGGATATGAAAACACTGATAAGACCATTGGTTCTTGGCATCCTCGTTTCGGGGATTTCAATGACGGTCGTTATGGCGGCCGAATTGCCGATCAGCTTCGATTTGCGTGATGTCGAGGGGCAAAATTATGTGACATCGGTAAAACTTCAGGAGGGTGGTACGTGTTGGACACAAAGCACGATGGCCGCCATTGAAAGCCATTTGCTGATGACCGGGAACTGGACGGCATCGGGTGAGACCGGTGAGCCGAATCTGGCCGAGTATCATCTGGACTGGTGGAATGGTTTCAATGATTACAACAACGACGACATCGATCCGCCGTATGGTGAAGGCATTGTCGTTCATAAGGGAGGAGATTATCTGGTAGCGTCGGCTTATCTCTCCCGTCTTGAAGGCGCAGTGCGGGATATTGACGGACAGTCGTTTGATAATGCCCCTGCAAGACATGATACCAGTTATCATTCTTTTTATGCGGGGGATATCGAGTTTCTCTCTGCCGGCGAGGATTTAAGTCGGATCGATGAGATAAAAACGCGGATAATGGAAGAAGGCGCGATTGGGACGGCGTTTAATGCGGATCCCTTATTTATGTATGGCGATTATATCTATTACCAACCACCGGATTTTCTTTTTGAACCGACTCATGCCGTTGCCATTATTGGATGGGACGATACTAAAATCACCCATGCATCCAAACCGGGCGCCTGGCTGTGCAAGAACAGCTGGGGAGAAAATTGGGGCAATGCCGGTTTCTTCTGGATTTCGTATTACGACAAACACTGCGTCAAACATCCCGAAATGGGGGCGGTGTCGTTTCGTAATGTCAAACGTAATCCGTATGACCGCGCCTATTATCATGATTATCATGGCTGGCGGAACACC
>CAZVNK010000561.1:0-292 GCA_964628115.1 uncultured Ignavibacteriaceae bacterium
CGGTGCACAGCGGGAACAGCTCCCGCTCGGCCCGTTCGACCTGTTCCAAAAACGACGTTTCGTTGACGGCTGTCGACGTCGGCCGAGACTGATATTCATCGAACCGGCATTGATCGGGCATATTCAGAGATAAGGATGTTGTTCCGTAGCGTATTGTAACCTGCACCGGGATTTATCCAAAGAAAAAAGCCGTTTCTTTGGCGGCATTTTCAGGAGAATCCGATGCATGCACCGAATTCTCCTGAATGTTTATCGCTATTTCCTGACGAATCGTTCCACAGGCCGCGCGGGC
>CAZVNK010000561.1:302-777 GCA_964628115.1 uncultured Ignavibacteriaceae bacterium
CGTCCGTGTCCTCACCGCAATCGAGGACTATTTCCACCGGCCGCGCGGGCCGGGTCGGTAGCACCGATGCATTCCCTCACTGCGGCGACGGCGTCGTTTTTTTCCAGCGCCATGGCCACGATCGGTCCGGACGACATATACTCAACCAGCGACTCATAAAACGGTTTGTCTTTGTGTACGGCGTAAAACTCGCGGGCGATTTGCCGGGAAAGGTGTTCCAGGCGCATTTCGACAATCGTGAATCCGGCCTGGTTCAGACGCCAGATGATATATCCGGTCAGGTTCCGTTTGACGGCGTCCGGTTTGATAATCAGCAGAGTTCTTTCCACGGCATACTCCCGCTTATTTGCGTTTGATCTTGCGGGCTTCGCTCATACCGAGTTCCAGCGCCCGCTTGTTCTTGTCTTCCGTTCCTTTCGGCGCACGCGCCAGCACCGCCTCGCGGATGGCCTCTTTCGAGACGATCCCGGTCACC
>CAZVNK010000561.1:787-1848 GCA_964628115.1 uncultured Ignavibacteriaceae bacterium
AAGCCGAGCGCGGCCACGACGGTGAGCACGCGCGTCGGCGCGGACGCATGCCGGTCGGGGATGGCCCCGGCCAGGTCGTGCCGGTACGGATCGACGCCACATTGCTTGCGGCGTTGACAGATCGCGCCGAGCGCGATCACGTTGGCGACCATAACGATGCCGAATTCCTCTCGCGCCAGCCGGGTAAACGGCAGACCGTAGTACTTCTTGGTGGGAACCTGGGTCACCAGACTCGAGTCGACAACCAGCGTCCCGTTTTCCTGCATGTCGGGATAGTACTTGTCGCAGGCTTCCTGGGTAAAGGCCACCAACATATCGAGTTTCATCGTCTTGGGGTAATAGATTTCCCCTTCCGAGATGACCACGTCGGCGCGACTGGCGCCGCCACGGGCCTCCGGCCCGTAGGACTGGGTCTGCACCACGTTTTTGCCGTCGCCGATTCCGACGCCTTCGGCCAGAATCACACCGGCCAGAATCAACCCCTGACCGCCGGATCCGGAGAGCCGAATTTCGTACCGGTCGGCATCGGGAGCTTTCTCCTTTTTATTGTTTTTGGCCGTTGCGGTCTTCATTGTCCCGCCTCCTTTCCGGCCAGGCGATCAACCAGCGCCTGGTATTCATCGCAGAATTCGGTCGCGTCGGTCTCATGAATCAATCCGGTGATGAACTTATCTTTCAGTTTTTCCGGGGGAAGTTTCCGCGCGGCTTCGACCGGCATGGCATGAGTTTTGAACCACTGAATCATCGCCACCGCGTCGCCCTCGCGATTCATGCGACCATAGTAGGTATGGCAATTGGAAAAGGCGTCGACGATTGAGAAACCTCGTTTTGCGATCGCACCGGCGATGAGTTTTTCCAGCTGGGTGGAATGGTACACCGTTCCTCGGGCCACGTAGGAGGCCCCGGCGCCGATGGCCAGTTTGACGACGTCAAACTGCTTTTCGTAATTGCCGTAGGGCGCGGTCGTGGCGCGACTTCCGCCCGGCGTCGTCGGGGCGAACTGCCCACCGGTCATGCCGTAGATCTTGTTGTTTACCAGAATCGTGGTGATATCGATATTG
>CAZVNK010000562.1:0-1844 GCA_964628115.1 uncultured Ignavibacteriaceae bacterium
ACAGGGCGATCACTTCGCCCTCCTCGACCTGGTCACCTTGCTTTTTCAGCATGCCTTCCCCGATATCCTCGGGCGGGATCCCCAGCACGTTGGCGACGTTCATCGGTTCCACGACGCCGGGAAGATGGGTTCGGGCGATGATATCATCCGGTTTGACCCGGTCGCCTTTATTGACAATAACCTCGCCTTTGAGTGGGAGGATGCGTTTTTTGGTCAGAAGGAATTTTTCGGTAACCTTCAGACCCGGTGTATATGCATGACCCATTGCTACTGCCTCATTATGTTACAATACTATTTTTTCGCTTTAACCACAAAAAACCACACCACCACAAGAACCGCGACGGCCAGAACGACGATCATCAAGGCATTCGATGATGTCCCGTCGGATTGGCCCGGTTCGGGGCGGTCCGTTCCCGTCGACGATTGCATTTCGCGTTCGGAGATGTCGACGATTTTGGCGCTGTCCGGCCGTGCCAGTTCATCGATATTCTCGGTCGAGAACGACCGCATGATACCGAGAAAAGTCGGCAGGGTTTCGAGGTATATGTCTCGCGGAACAAAGCAATAAAAGATGACAATGCCCTGTTCGTAAAAACGCCTCATTTCCAGAACCGATTTTTCCAGATCGCCGGTTCCGACTTTGTCGAGCACCGCAACCGTTTTCAATTCGGCGTCATAGACCGGACGGTCATAACGGAACTGAACGTCGTCGGCGCGAAGAGAACCGGTGACGTATTCTTTGTCATGTTCCCTGGAAATCTCGATCAGAGCCGAGTCGATCTGTCGTTTGCTGAAATCGCCGAACGGGTAGAAACTGATGAATACGTACGGCACCTCGTTGATCATCTTCTGCGATCTTTGCGCCAGCATGCCGTCGTAATCGAATTCGTCCGGCTGGACTCCCTGCGACGTCAGAAAGACGCGCACCACGTCGTCGTCGACCTGGTACCATTCATCGGGATATTCCACGTAGAAATCGCCGCGCCAGTCGATAAACACACCGGCGAGCACGATCCCCGGAAGGAGGATGCAGGTTGCCATGATGATCAGGTTCAGCAGTCTCATCGTCACAGTTCTCCTAACGGTTCAAGGCCTCGACCGGATAGATATCCAGTTCGGTCATCCAGGCCTTCAGTTTTTCGACACGGGAGTCATTATCCTCCGGCAGTACGAACGGCCGACCGCGCCCGTCGAGCACGATTCCGACCACTCCGCCGGGAAGCTCCGTTTCCAGTTTATGTCCCTTGCCCCGGCCGAGATCGAGTCCGTGATGGGGATCGAGTTCCGCTTTTGCCTTCAGCGGCAAACCGTCGTCACCCACTCCGAGTTTGATCAGCTTCATTTCGCCGAATCCCAGGGTTCCCGATTCGACTTTGCCGTCGGGAAGGGTAATCTTGTAATCCATGACCGGGCCGCCTTTTTTGACCGGGCCCACCGGGGCGACGCACGTGCCGAGGTGAATCAGGCAGTCCTTGTTGAAGACTTCGGTGGCGGCCTGCGGCTGGACCGTTGTCAGGACGCCAAGCTGAGGCATCATAAAGATTGAATCCACGGCGAGGCGGGTGACCCCCTCGGGAAGGAAAGCATCGATCAGCATCATCGCGGCCTGTTGTCGGCGCGGCGCGTGCGAGAGCACTCCGCCCGATCCGACCAGAATATCCAGCGACATCATGTTCACCAGCGTGGCTCCTGACGCGGTTTGCTCGAAAGCGTCGGCGATGGTACGCTGTTGCTGAACGCCTTTCAACACGGTCGCGAAATTTTTGTGCTGGATAAAGGCCAGGCGCAGGGCTTCTTTGGCGATGGCCTGTTCGAAAATCAATTCTTCCATCGACTGCGGGATC
>CAZVNK010000563.1:0-1822 GCA_964628115.1 uncultured Ignavibacteriaceae bacterium
GCCGCCGTTCGGTCTTGCCGCGATTGGGCGGAAGCGCCAGCGCCAAGTAGACACCGACCAGAGCTACCACCCCACCGATCAGGTAAAAGGTTTGCCGATAATCCAAAATTAACGTCAGGCCCAACACCATTCCGGCTCCAAGCAATCCGGCCATCGATTCGTAAGACCGATACTTGCCCTGCACCCGTCCGAACTGATTGGCCCCGGCCAACATCAATAACTGCGACGTATTGGTCGGCTCAAAATAATGAAAACCGACCGACAGCACGAATGTCGCCAATCCCAGAACCAGTATCGACGGGGCGAATCCCGACAGCAACAATCCGCATCCAACCACCACGATCGACAGCGCGGCAATTCGAGATTCGGTCATATAAACCGCCAGTGCCCCCACACCGAATGCCAGCAGGCCGGGGATTTCCCGAACCGCCTGAATGGCTCCGATTGAAGTCGGCGAGGCATCGAAATATTCCACGGCATAATTGTTGAACACAATGCGCCAAATATGGAAACCGACCCAGATGATAAAATTGGATATCGTCAGAGTGAGAATCGTGTTGCGTTTAATCCCCAGTGCCATAGTCTGACAAAGATAATAAAATCCCGTGACAATGATATACGGAAATTGACGCAACACCGAAAGATTGAAAAATGTATACGTGACGGTGATTTCCGATTCGCTTTCTGCCGATTTGTATAGTATGTTGCAAACGAACCGTTTGATCAAAACCGTGTAAAACCTATTGACGAACCCAGGACAGGTGACTAACTTGGGAGCATATATAAGGATACGAGCATGGACTTTGATACGACCATTTTCAAGGCATACGATATCAGGGGGACGGTCCCCGATCAATTGAATCCCGATCTGGCTTACCGCATCGGCAACGCTCTGGCGGATTATCTCAAACCAACCATGATAGCAGTCGGCAAGGATATGCGCGTTTCATCCGATGAGCTTTTCGATGCGCTGGCCAGCGGTATCAATGACGCCGGAGTCGACGTCGTCGATCTGGGATTGATTTCAACCGACGGGCTATACTTTGCCGTCGGCAAATACGGCTATGACGGTGGCGTAATGATTACCGCCAGTCATAATCCCAAAGAATACAACGGATTTAAAATTTGCCGCAAGGAAGCGCTACCTCTAAGCGGTCAGGAGGGATTGGATAAAATCAAAGAGGCGGTCATCAACGACGTCGTTGTCAAATCACCGCATCGTGGCAACGTTCAGCGGCGCAATATAGCCGAAGCCTATGCCGCGCATTGCCTCTCTTTTATCGACATTGACCTGATCAAGCCTTTCAAAGTCGTGGTCGATGCCGGCAACGGTATGGCAGGCAAAACCCTTCCACCGGTATTCGAAAAACTCCCGATCGATGTGATTCCGTTATTCTTCGAACTTGACGGAAGTTTTCCGAATCATCCCGCATCACCGATAGAACTGGAAAACCTGGTCGCACTGCAAAAGAAAATCGCCGAGGAAAAAGCTGATTTTGGGGTGGCGTTCGATGGTGACGCCGACCGGATGTTCCTGGTCGACTGCGACGGCAATCAGGTGGGCGGTGATATGGCAACCGCAATGGTAGCCGAAAACCTTCTGGAAAAACAACCCGGTGAGACGATTCTGTATAATATCATCTGCTCCAAAGCCGTCCCGGAACTGATTACCCGCAGAGGCGGCAAGGCGGTCAAAACCCGCGTGGGGCACGCCTTTATCAAGCCAATCATGAAAAAACATAATGCCATTTTCGGCGGCGAACACTCAGGGCATTTTTATTTCCGTGATAACTGGTTTGCCGATTCCGGCCTGATTGCGTTT
>CAZVNK010000564.1:0-1817 GCA_964628115.1 uncultured Ignavibacteriaceae bacterium
ACGCGGTATGGTTATCGCGAAGCCGGGTTCGATCACACCTCACACGAAGTGCAAAGCGGAAGTGTATGTGTTGAGCAAGGAAGCGGGTGGTCGTCACACGCCGTTTTTCGCGGGATATCGTCCTCAGTTTTATTTTCGGACGACTGACGTGACCGGTTCGGTGACGCTTCCCGAGGGCGTAGAGATGGTCATGCCCGGAGACAACATTGCGGTTGAGGCGGAGTTGATAACGCCGATCGCGATGGAGAAAGAACTTCGTTTCGCGATTCGCGAAGGCGGCCGTACTGTCGGCGCCGGCGTGATTTCGGAGATTATAGAGTAAGGGCGAAATCGCCGTAAATACAAAGGTTAATAATGGACGGCCAGAAAATAAGAATAAAGCTGAAGGCGTACGATCACTACTCCCTGGACAAATCGACCAAGGAAATAGCACGTACCGTCCTCAGGACCGGCGCTCGCATTGCGGGACCGATCCCCCTGCCGACCAAACGGACCGTTTACACCGTACTGCGTTCGCCGCACGTCGACAAGAAATCGCGCGAGCAGTTCGAAACGAGGATTCACAAACGCCTGATCGACATCTATGAGTCGACCCCGCAGACCGTGGACGCCTTGATGAAGCTGGATTTACCGGCCGGTGTGGACGTGGAAATAAAGACCTGATAGTGGAGTCGTCATGAAGGAATTGATAGGTACCAAGCTTGGCATGACCCGCATCTTCGGCCCCGACGGGGAGGAAATTCCCGTTTCGGTTATCGAGGCCGGACCATGTGTCGTTGTCGCCAAACGATCGGCGAATAAAGACGGATACTCTGCGGTTCAGGTCGGTTACGGTCAACGGCGGAAGAAACTGTTCACGAAAGCGGAACTGGGTCATTTCGAAAAAGCGGGAGTGGAGCCGAAACGGTACCTGCGCGAAATAGCCTTCGATGGCGATATCGAAGTCGGGCAGGAATTGAAGGCGGGCTTGTTTAAACGCGGCGAGCGTATCGACGTGTCCGGCGTTTCCCGTGGCCTCGGATTTCAGGGCACCATGCGGCGGCATCACTTTTCCGGCGCACAGAAAACCCACGGACAGTCCGACCGAATGCGCGCTCCCGGTTCCATCGGGCAATCGTCATATCCGTCGCGTGTCTTCAAGGGCATGAAAATGGCCGGGAAGATGGGCAAGGACAACGTGACCGTGCTTAACCTGGAAGTGGTCCGGGTGATTGACGAGGAAAACCTGATCCTGGTGCGCGGGGCGGTTCCCGGGAATAATGGTTCCCTGGTGAAAATCCGAACCTCGAGCCGTGGCAAGAACAGGACGGTGTAGTATGGATATTAAAGTATACAATCAGGAAGGCGCTGAAGTCGGCACCGTGACGCTGGACGAGCGACTGTTCGGGGTGGAACCCCGACCGCACGTCGTCCATCAGTACGTGGTCAACTACCTGGCCAATCAACGGCAGGGTAATGGTAGCAGTAAGACGCGCGCCGAGGTCGCCGGTGGCGGCTCCAAGCCGTGGCGGCAGAAAGGCACCGGTCGCGCCCGTTCCGGAACGGCCAGTTCCCCGGTCTGGCGAAGCGGCGGTATTATCTTCGGTCCCAAACCGAGATGTTACTACAACCGTTTCCCCAAGAAGATGAAACGCGTCGCCCAGGTGTCCGCGTTTTCCGACAAGGCCCAGAATGAAAACATCAAGGTCATCGAGAATCTGGAACTGCCGGGAATCAAAACCAGGAGCATGGCGACCATTCTCGACCGTCTCGGACTCGACAATCGGAAGTGTCTGATTCTTGACGAGGGTGCCAACCGCAACCTGGTGCTGTCCGTT
>CAZVNK010000565.1:0-1815 GCA_964628115.1 uncultured Ignavibacteriaceae bacterium
TCACGCAGGATATTTCGCCGGGATGAAGCATAGACGCGGGCCGCCCGAATTCGGGCAGGACGTCGGTTTCCGAGATAGTCCCCAGATCACCGCCAATGAGCGCCGACGGGCCATCGGAATGAGTCATGGCGAGCGTTGCGAAATCCGCTCCGGATGCGGCGTTTTGTCCTACCGCTTCGGCCTCCGCCATCACCGAATCACGGGTGGCCTGTGAAGGCATAAACGTTATCAGGATATGCGCCAGACGCACCGTTTCGGCTTGTTCCGGGATGGAGTCTTTGTACTGCTCGAAAAACTCGAGGACTTCCTGACGCGAGACGGATATCTGGGACAGTTTCATCTGAATCAGTTTTTGTTTATAAAGCTGATTTTCTATTTCCGGACGCAGACGGCGTTTGAAATCGCGAAAGCTGAGGCCTTCGCGAGCCAGCTCATCGAGGAATTGTTCTTCATTCTGGTACTGCGACGCGATGGTCATAACGCGCTCATCGAGGCCCTGTTCGATTTCGACGTCGGTGACACGGATATTGGTATCCTGTTTGGCCTCGATCAGAAAGAGTTGTTCGGATATCATCTGGTCGAGTACCTGTTCCTGCAATTGTTGCATTTCTTCCTCGGTTTGAGGCCGAAGCCCCTGATTGATAGCCAGCAATTGCATCTGCAGGGCCAGCTCCGAGGCGAGGATCGGTTCATTGCCGACGATGGCGATAATGCGCTCCACCGGCTCCATGGCCGAAGCGCCACAGGCAAACAGAAACATCAGACCCATCAACAATAAAACAGGCAGTCCGCCACTTTGAAGGCCGTGGCGTTTAGCCGTTGGACGTGGTATCGACCGGTGCATATTTATTCCTGTCAATGGTTGCCCGCAGGTTGTCTTCGAAAATTTCAACGTCAATATCCTTTTTACGTTGTATTATCCAGTCGGCAACCGCGTTCTGTCGCCGTTCTTTTTCCAACTTGACTCGTATTTCCTCTTTGACGGCAATGAAATCTTTCACTTCCTCGGCCATTTTATCGGCCACGTAGATCAATGCGTATTTGCCGCTAAGCGGATGCGGTCCGCCGATATCACCGACCGCCATCTTGTCGGCGGCCCGGTAGAGATCGGGATAATAGCGCTGTTCGATATATCCCAAATCGCCGCCGCTGGTACGTCGCTGGGGACGTTCGGTCAATTCCGTGGCAACCTGTTTGAACGTTTCAAAGGAATGGACGCGTTTTTTGGCGCGTTTGGCGGCGGCCAGATCGGACAGCAGAATTTCGAACACGTGAATCGACGGTGGTTTGACGAATTCATTCAGGTGACTTTCGTAATACTGGCGAATCTCGCCTTCATCCGGGGAATCGGGGAACGGCAAAGAATCGTTTTCCATGATATCGGCCATTGCCAATTCCCGGAATTTTTTAATTTTGCGTTTGAACAGCGGATCATCCTCCAGCCCAAGATTGCGCGCTTCCTTGCTCAGGATACCCTGAACCTTCAGGTTGAAGATAACCGCCCCGACCGAGTCGTAATCATTGAAACTTGGACGAATATTGATATTGATTTTCTTTGATTCCAGCAAGTACTGCCCCAGTGTCATCTGCCCGCCGTCCCATGATGCGATCACCATTTCCTTTTCATCGCGATCGAGCTGGGCGATATCAAAGTCGTTGTCCGGAACCTGATCGAGCAGTTGCGGCGGGTACATGGTCGATCGGCGGTGCATCAGGTAATCGCACACGTCGGTCTCGACCTTGATCGGGTATTTTTCTCTGAGCGATTTCGAGTAATTTTCAAGCAGATCGGTTCTCTTGAACGATTTGACGACC
>CAZVNK010000566.1:0-292 GCA_964628115.1 uncultured Ignavibacteriaceae bacterium
ATTCAAAGGGTCTCCTGCCGACCAGGCCGGACTGCTTCCCGGTGATCTGGTTGTCGCGCTGGACGGCATCAAGTCCTGGGACACCAATCGCCTGATTTACCGCATCGGCGACAAAGCCCCCGGCGACATCGCCCGATTTACCGTGAATCGTTTCGGCGAAGAAATTGAACTGAACGCAGTAATGGGCAAACGGGACAGCGAAGAGGCCGTTCGTTCCCTGCACGGGCTCTCGTTCCCCGGATTTGTTGCCGCGCCTCTTGTCGACGACTTGCGGAAAATGATGAACCTCCCC
>CAZVNK010000566.1:302-1815 GCA_964628115.1 uncultured Ignavibacteriaceae bacterium
TGCCATTCGAGAATATGAGGAACGTGATGCGCAACGTTGCATCAAATGGCAAAAGAAATTTTCTCATTTTTTTTAAAAAAGATAGGCGGTTTTAAAACCGGGATAATGGAAATTATCCCGGCATAGCTAATTGATTTTATCGATCTTCGAGCCGGCGATCTGATTACCGCGGTGGAAGGTAGAAAAATATCCAGTCTTCGGGAACTCTACCGTGAGCTTGCGAAGGTTAAAAAAGATGTTGTGGAGTTTACCGTTTACCGAAACGGCGAAGTTATCGAACTCTCTCCCGCACTGTCACCGGTCCAGGACGGAAAATCCCCCAATGAGTAAACAATGAGCAAAGAATTCCTTACCTACGACAAAGTTCGAAATGACGCCCTCAAGCTCGCAAAACGTATCTACGAAGACGGATTCATGCCGGATGTTATCTATGTGCCCTTGCGCGGCGGCGCTTACATGGGAAACGTGTTCAGTGAGTTCTTCAAAATGGTGAACAAGAAAGACCGCCCCGTATTCTACGCCGCCGTTGTGGCCCGCTCGTACACCGATATTCATACCAGCGGCCGCGTACGCATCGACGGCTGGACTTACAACCCCGAATACCTGCGCCACGGCGATAAAGTCCTCTTCGTCGACGACATCTTCGACACCGGACGTACCCTCAACCACCTCGTGGAAACCATACTCGAAAAAGGAATACCTCGCAGCGACATCAAACTCGCCGTTCACGACTACAAGAACGCCTCGTTTCGTGCCGCTCCGTTCATCACCCCCGATTACTGGTGCCGGAAGTTCGATGTTCACACCCCCAGCGACGACATCTGGATACACTACCTCAGCCACGAACTGGAAGGACTTACCGACAGCGAAATTGCCGAACAGTACATTGCCGGCGATCCGGAACTCGCCGATGTGTTTGCTTTGCTCAAAGAATGCCGTTCCAAGTGACTGTCGGGATCGTTCCTTGTCCTTTGGGCGGCGGCACGACCCTCAATCTCTAAAATCGATAATTTTCACGCGTTCAGAGCAACTGACTCAAATGACATTTTCCATTTTGATTTCAGCCAACGAAGAGCCCGTCCCACAACCACACTTTCAAGTGATGATTTGATCTGACAATATTAACACCCGTGACGGGTTTGAAGGCACACTGGCTCCAATCGGATTTATTCTGTCGAATCTGCTTTCCCGAAACGAACATGGATCATTTCTGATGAGTCACCGGAGAACAAGACGAATCTATAAACCATCGATCCGGAATATCGTCAGCATGGATCTATTTCAGCCGATATCTGTGATTTTTTTTACGAATCCGGATCGGGTCTCCCGTTATTGCGATTAATCTCTGCGCCAGTCCGGACTTGGAAGACTGGTGTCGATAGCCCACAGGCCTTGTCCGGAGGTTCCTATGTACAAGGTATCACCAACACCACCTGAACCGTCGCCTCCGAAACCCATCCCCAGAATACTGGCATCGGTAAGATCGCTGGAACTGTAGTTGTTCTGTTCGGCA
>CAZVNK010000567.1:0-1814 GCA_964628115.1 uncultured Ignavibacteriaceae bacterium
CGCGGCGAATCGAAACCGGATCGGTGTTTATAAACGGCATGACCAAATCCGATCCGCGTCTGCCGTTCGGAGGCATCAAGAAATCCGGCTATGGACGGGAGTTGTCGCATTACGGTATCAAGGAGTTCGTCAATATCAAGACGATCTGGATTGCATAGAGCATTTAATATCTGTAATAATGCAAACGGCCCGCTTATTGCGGGCCGTTTTGCTATTGGCAATTATTTTGTCTGTCCGTTGGGCGGACAGTACAGAGGCGGACTGCCGAAGGGATCGGTATACACGTGTTCGATCAGCAGTAAAATGTCAAGCAGGTTGATGATCGGTTCGTATGCCGAATCTCCGTCGCCGTTGGCGTCATATAAGGCGTCGCATCCGAATTCATGAGGTGGATAGTGTTCCGGGTCTTCATAGAGATATTCGATAACTTTCAGAATGTCGAGCAGGTTGATAATCCCATCGGCATACGCGTCGCCGGGTGTCAGGCCATAGTCGGTACAGCAATCGCGATACAAAATCGCACCGGTTCGGAACAAATCAACCGTTCCGTCGATTTTGTCGGTGTCGTCATTGATGCGGAACAGGCCAATCCGGTCTCCGTCATCGAGAATAGTATCACCGTCGTCCGTCCATTCATAACATATATAATAATAGGTGTACGGTGCCAGAGGGGAATGCCAGTGAGTTCCGATGACTTCAGTCATGTCGTCCACACTGCCTTTACCAAAATCGGCGAGGAAGAAATACAACGGGTCGGTTTCACCGTCCGGCGTCAGTTTCAGTGAAGGGCCGACATACGTAACCCGATATTTCAAGGTGTCGATGTCATTGAATCTTACCGTGTCATTCATGCTGAACTGCCCATCGCCTTCATCCCACCAATTCGTTACGGTCCGGCTTTCGCCGGTTTCCGGCCAGACTTCCATCCATCCGCCACCGATCGGTGATCCCTGTGTCGGTCTCCAGTCTCCGTATTTTTGCAAACATATTCCAGCAGGAAGATTCTCGTGAATATTCAGCAGAGGTAGGCAACAGGGGCTTTCCACCGGATCAGGGCCGGAACCATAAATGTTGTCTTTTAGATAAAAAATATCCAGCGCGTCAATGTGACAATCTCCGTTAACATCAGCGGAACCGGGGAATAGTGGCATCTCCTTTCCAGGAAATAAAATTCTAATTAGTTTTAATATGTCCAAATAGTTTACATCGCCGTCATGAGTTATGTCGCCGGGGATATATTCATCGGCGACAGTCCAGCAGTAGGGGCCGTTGAAAGCCGGTAGCGGCGGTTCAAAAACCCAGTCATACGCAGGAATTTCATGTCCGATGGAATCAATACAAAATCTGCCGGGATCATCGATAACAAAATGAAACCGATAGTGAAGTTGTTCACCCAGGTCATTCGGCCAGCCGGTACATATATCATAATACACTCCCATCTTTGATATTGTATCAGGCAGGTTATTATCCCAACTCATGTGCGTGGTACTGGCTTCATCTTCAAATACCGGTATTTCTATCGATCCAAACGGTCCCGTGGCTCCCACATCATAGTGCGTGGCAGTTGTGATACTTGCATCGGGGCTGTAAAACGAAAATGTCATCTGATGCCCATAACGGACAGCATCATTGTTGTTCATGTATATGTCTATCGAAAAGGGAACGCACTGAACAATGGTATCCGGCGGGGCCACGCGCGATGCTTCCACGCGAAACGTAAGAGCATGGGTGTTGCCGATCATGGCAACCGCCAGGAATATGCCTAAAACAAATGTCTTGATCTTCATCATTGTTCTCCCATTTCACTGAACGAT
>CAZVNK010000568.1:0-1159 GCA_964628115.1 uncultured Ignavibacteriaceae bacterium
AATGTCGCCAACAATGTCCGCGCTCTCGGCGATACACCGTATCTGATGGGGACGATCGGGCTTGATGACGCCGCGATCAAACTGTCGCATTTGCTCAAGGCGCACGGGATTTCGAAAGAATATCTCATCGACGATAAAGACCGATGCACGACTATCAAAACCAGAATTATCGCGAATAATCAACAAGTCGTTCGCGCCGACCGGGAAAACCGCGAGGAAATCTCCGCCGAAATCGAAAAGCGTATTCTGGATCGGTTCAATACGATCAAAAACGAAATCAAGGCGGTGATTCTTTCCGACTACGGCAAGGGTGTGATTACCCAATCGCTATTGGAAAAATTGATCCCGGCCTGTCTGGAGCGGGATATCTTTATCGCGGTCGACCCCAAAGATACGCACTTTTTCAATTATAAAAAAGTCTCGGTGGTGACGCCGAACCATCATGAGGCCGGCTTCGTCGCCGGACGACGGATTCGCACGGATCATGATCTCGATCAGGTCGGGCGGTATTTACTGGAGAAGCTGGACGTGAAAACGAGTTTAAGCACGCGTGGTGAAAAAGGCATGGCGTTGTTTTATGCCGACGGCACCCGCGACCTCTTCCCCACCGTGGCGAAAAGAGTTTTCGATGTTACCGGCGCGGGCGACACGGTGATCGCGTCGTTCGTCTCGGCGGTGTGCGCGGGGGCGGATTTAAAAGAGGCGGCGATTGTCAGCAACTGCGCGGCGGGTGTGGTGGTGGCGGAAATCGGCACCGCAACCGTAACGAGAAACCGCCTTGCAGAAGAACTAAAAGAGCACTTCGCGAACGGGGATTGAGTTGATCCATGACCAAAATGCCTGACAACATATACATGAAATACTCGGCCAAATCTATCAGCGAGCTGGTCGAGGGATTGCGGCGGCGTAAAAATACAATCGTTTTCACCAACGGGGTGTTTGATATTTTGCACTATGGACATGTGGACTATTTGGCTAAAGCCCGCGCGCTTGGCGACGTGCTTATTGTCGGGATGAATTCCGATGCGTCGGTGAAGAAATTCAAATCCGCCGACCGTCCTTATCAAACCGAAAAAGACCGCGCGCTAATTCTTGCGGCTCTGCGAATGGTTGATTTCGTGATTCGTTTCGATGAAGAAACCCCCGCGCGGTTGATCGA
>CAZVNK010000568.1:1208-1812 GCA_964628115.1 uncultured Ignavibacteriaceae bacterium
GCGGATTACAAAATCTCCGAAATCGTGGGGGCGGAATTTGTCAAATCGTACGGCGGCAAGGTGAAACGTATCAAACTCAGTGCGGGACGGTCCACCACCGATATCGTGCGTAAAATCCAAAAAGCGAAAAAGAAATAAACGCGGGGCGTTATCATGGCCAGGATACAATACAGCGATCATATCGAAGATATTATCTGGAAATTTCCCGACCTGAACGGCTTTTTGATGTCGAAAGGCATGAACTGCATCGTCTGCGGCGAACCGGCCTGGGGCACGATCGGCGAATTTATCGAAAGCAAGGGGCTTGACGCCGAGGCGATCATCGCGGAATACCCACGTCCGATCTCGCACATATCATTTATTCAATATAATTAAATCACGTCGTCTGGAATTTCCGGCTTCCCCGCTGGGTAATCGGAATGTCTTTCTTACACAGCGGGCAATCCTCCGGCTCCCAGGCGTTGGCTTCCACCGTCGCCAGCGCCTTGAACGGATAATCGAGTTTCACCTTCCCGCCGGAGCGATCCAGAAACTCCCCGATACCCACGATCTCGGCTTTGTATTGTTTCACCAGATCGACGACTTCGAAAATCGAGCGTCCGGT
>CAZVNK010000569.1:0-1801 GCA_964628115.1 uncultured Ignavibacteriaceae bacterium
GGAATTCCGGTACGCCGACCGCGACGCGGACTTCCATCCGTCGTTTGCTTCCTTTAATCACACGGGCGTCGCCGGTCTCCCCGGCGGTCTCTATCGTCAGGCGTTTTTTTCGCGTATGCGTTTGGTACATATACGCGGCCACACAGCGCAAGCCGTTACCGCATTTTTCCGCCCAGGAACCGTCGGCATTGAACACGTCCATCGTGCAATCGGCAGTGTTGCTGTCGGTCAGAATCAGCATGCCGTCGGCGCCGACCCCGCAATGCCGGTGACAGATTTCGACCGCCAGCCGGTTGAAATCGAGCTCGGGGCTTCGCTTGCCGAGCAGGTCGACAATGACAAAATCATTGCCCAGGCCGTGATATTTGACAAATGCAATCTTTCGCATGAGTCGTAAGATAGGGTTTTATTGCTGTCTGTAAAGATAAAAGCGGGCGAAGAAACACAAACGGGCCGGAGATATCCCCGGCCCGTCTCTAACAATCAAGTACAAAAGGTCTTATTTCATCTGCGCTTTGATAACTCGTCCCAGTCGCTCGATCGCCTGGGAAATGGTCTCAATCGACGCATTGGAGAAATTCAATCGGAAGGTGTTGTCGCCGCGACCATCCGGGAAGAACGGGAAGCCGTAGACGTACGTCACTTTCTCTTTCACGGCTTCGGGCATCATTTTCGACGCCGACATTCCCTCGGGAAGCTCGCACCAGAGAAACAGCCCGCCCTCGGGATGAGTCCAGGTGACGCCTTCGGGGAAATGCTTTTCCATTTCCCGAACCATGTGATTGCGCTTGGCGCCGTAGCTCTTGATGATTTCCTTGATATGAGCATCGAGCTTGCCGGATTTGATGTACTGATAAATCATGAACTGCGTGAAGGTATTGGTGTGCAGGTCGGTTCCCTGCTTGACCTTCTCGAACAGCGGGACAATACTTGCCGGGCCGTTCATCCAGGCGATGCGCAATCCCGGGGCGATCAGTTTGGAAAAAGTTCCGAGCGAGATCACCGCATCGCCGCCGATGGCTTTCAGGCTTGGCACCGGATTGCCGGCAAAGCGAATTTCGCCGTAGGGATTGTCGTCGACAATCGGAATATTGTATTTTTTCGCCACGTCCACCAGTTGATGCCGACGGTCTTCGGTCATGGTGATACCGGTCGGATTCTGGAAGGTCGAGACAGTGTAGATCAGTTTGGGATTGAATTTCTTGATCGCATCTTCCACCTGTTCGACAATCATCCCGTTGTGATCCATAGCCACGGTGGCGTACTGCGGTTTGTAAAAATTAAACGCCTGCAGAGCGCCGACATAGGTCGGGCTTTCGGTGATGATATAGTCACCCGGTTCGATAAAGGCCCGTCCGAGAATGTCGATTCCCTGCTGGGACCCGGAAGTGATAATAATGTTTTCCGTTTTCGTGGGTGCGCCGAGTTTGGTGGCGCGTTCGGCGATGATTTCACGCAGTTGCGGGATACCCATGGAAAACGAGTATTGCAGGCAGGTCGACTGGTATTCATCGATGATTTCAATCGCGGCCTGTTTCAAATCCTCGATCGGGAACATATCCGGGGACGGATATCCGCCCGCCAGCGAGATGACACCCGGTTGAGAGGAAAACTTGAGGATTTCCCTGATGATCGAGGTTGACATGTTTTTCACATGGTCGGTAAACGGCCATTTGTCCGGCATGGCGCCGATTTCGTCTAGAACCACGTCTTTATCCATTGTATTCACCTGTGTAACGCGATGAACTCGCGGAAATCTTCCTCTGTCATGCCACGTGCCTCAAGAAGCTGTTGCCATGCT
>CAZVNK010000570.1:0-1783 GCA_964628115.1 uncultured Ignavibacteriaceae bacterium
GATCCGGGACTGATGGAGTTTTTGAAATACCCGGCTCGCAGTACGATCGTGAAACTGCCGGTTCGCATGGATGACGGAACCTACAAGATGTTCACCGGGTACCGGGTTCAGCATTCGATCGTGCGCGGTCCCGCCAAGGGGGGAATCCGTTACCATCCCGACGTCGATCTCGACGAGGTGCAGGCGCTGGCGGCGTGGATGACCTGGAAATGCGCCGTGGTGAATATTCCGTTCGGCGGCGGCAAGGGCGGAATTGCCTGTGATCCGTCGAGCATGTCCCAGGGCGAACTGGAACGTCTGACGCGGCGGTACACCGCGGCGTTGTTCGACGTGTTCGGCCCGGAAAGCGATATCCCGGCTCCCGACGTCAACACCAACGAGCAGACCATGGCCTGGTTCATGGATACGTATTCGATGCACGCCCGCCACACGGTGACGTCGGTCATTACCGGCAAACCGCTGGTGATGGGCGGTTCGCTGGGACGCAAAGAGGCGACCGGCGCCGGAGTGGTGATCACCACGCGCGAGGCGCTCAGACATTTGAAAATCGATCCCGCGAAAGCCACCGCCTCGGTGCAGGGTTTCGGCAACGTCGGTTCGATCTCCGCCATGTTTTTACGAAAACTCGGGGTGAAAGTGACGCACATTTCGGACGTCTTCGGCGGTTTGCACAATCCCGAGGGGATCGATATCGACGCGCTGATCGCGTATGTCAAAGAGCATAAGAAAATCGTCGGTTTCCCCGGCGCGCAGGAATACGATCGCAATGAGATTCTCTATGCCGACGTGGATATCCTGGTCCCGGCGGCGCTGGAAAATCAGATTACCGAGGAAAACGCCGGTGATATCAGGGCCAAAATCATCGCCGAGGGAGCCAACGGCCCGGTTACGCCGGAGGCCGATTCGATTTTGCAAAAGAACGGCGTCTTTGTCATTCCGGATATTTTGTGCAATGCCGGCGGCGTTACCGTATCGTATTTCGAATGGGTGCAAAACCGGCTGGGATATTTCTGGACGGCGGAAGACGTCAACGCGCGACTGGAACGGATCATGACCGACGCGTTCGCGGATATTCTCAAGGTTGCTCTTGAAAACGGCGTGCACATGCGGCTGGCGGCCTTCATGGTGGCGATACAACGTGTCGTCGACGTGGTTTTGCTTCGCGGCATTTACGCATAAGTACAAGGACATTCATGTTTGATGCCGATTTTTTACGACGCGCTTTGATCGCGGCCCCGGCGATATTTTTCTCGCTGACGGTGCATGAGTTTTTCCATGCCTATCTGGCGTATCGATTCGGAGATTCAACCGCCCGCGACGCTGAATCCGCTGGCGCATCTCGATCTGTTCGGCACGTTGATGATGTTTCTCTCCGGATTCCGTTTCGGTTGGGCCAAACCGGTTCCGGTGAATCCATACAATCTGCGCAATCCGCGCGTGGCGGATTTCTGGATCTCCGCCGCCGGACCGCTGTCCAATCTGGGACTGGCGCTGGTGTTCGGCGTGTTATTCCGGATGGCGTACGCCGGAATGCTTCCGGTGCCGATGCCGGTGGTGCAGTTCTTTCTGGTCGGTGTCGTTATCAACGTTTCGCTGGCGTTTTTCAATCTGATACCGTTGTATCCGCTGGACGGATCGCACATGCTCAAGAGCGTTCTGCCCGCCCGGTTTGAAATGCGGCTGGCCGAGTTTGACCGGTTTGCACCGTACATTCTGATCTTTTTGATTATCGTGGGCGGTTTCCAGATTTTTTGTTCAAGAACAGCTTGCCGCAGGCCAAAGT
>CAZVNK010000571.1:0-1773 GCA_964628115.1 uncultured Ignavibacteriaceae bacterium
CCTGATTGAATTTTATTCGTTTTTGCAGTAACAGCTCCGAAAGAATCGCGGCGGCCAGCGGATATTCGAGCGGTACCGACGTTCTTACGGTGCCGGTTTCCTCGCGCAGAGCGAGAAGCATCAACTCTTCCTGAAGATACAATGACTTTGACATAGCTTTCCCATTCGTTTAATGGCGTGTATATTAATATACCATAAAATCGCCCGGTTATTCAAATGGAATCGTGTAAAACTTGCTGGGGCGCAAGTGTAAAAGATTATGCGAATAATCGAAGATGATATTGAAGCGGTTGATTGCGCCATTACCGAGAATGGCATCGGCGCCTTTTTGCTTCGAGCGCACTTTCTCCGGGGCGAATGCGGTCGGGATATCGGTTAGGACAAACCGATCGATCTCAAGTCGATGAGAGACGCCGTACGATCCGTGGATGTCTCCGCTTAAGCCGGTTGCCAGATATTGTTGTTTGAGACTGTCCGGCGTGGTGAATTTCTGATTCGGCCCGGTCAGCAGTTCCAGCGCGTCACTGGAGGCAAGATCGATATACATCGTCATCGGGACAGTCTCGTCCTCGTTCACCTCAACCGTCCCTTCAAAAAAGGGAAGATTGTTTTGCATGGTAATCGGAATGGCATGCCAGATGGAATCGGCCGTAAATCCGGCGGTGTCATGCAGGGTAATTAGTTCGCGGTTATAGTCGATTTCGACCGCATAATGCCCGAACAAGCTCCATCCGATGATTCCGTCGGTGGGGAATCCCTGGGTGTGCTCGCTTTGGGCGATGATCACTCGCTGGTTGTCGATTGTGACGTCGCCGAAATTCAGCATGCCGGTTTCGATCATGACCGCGGTGGAGGGTTCGCCCTCTCCCGCGCCGGGAACATGCACGATGATCGCGCCGGTGGTGTCGATTCGGTCGGCCAACTCGCGATGAAACAAATAGACGCCGTCGAATCCCATACCGGTATCGAGAATCAGTTTCAGCGGTTCCGATCCGTTCACCCGGGTCGGTATGATCACTTTGTTGCGTTCCAGCTTGAATGGAACCGTCAGCTGACCGTTTTGATCGAGATTCCGTGAATTGTCGGCGAATGCGATGGAAAAACAAAGCGACAGGCACAGGACGATAATCCATAGTGTTTTAGACATAATCCCAATTCCTTTGAATGCATATTTCGGTTTATTTATACTATTCTTTTACGTATATGGGGCGATCTTGTTTAAGAGTGGGGGGATAAATCCACGGAAAAAAGGCTTGACAAATAGGAATTATTCTTATTTGATGGGTATGTGAAAACGGACGAGAGACAGGATGCGCTGGAGTCGTTTCAGGCCAAGTGTAAAGAGCATGGCCTGAAAGTCACTCCGCAACGTATCGCCATTTACGAGAAACTGATCGAGGCGGAAAATCATCCCTCCACGGAGGAGGTGTATGAGGCGGTGGCGATGCATTTTCCTCATATCTCGTTCGATACGGTCAACCGGACCCTGCATACGTTTGCTGATATCGGTCTGGTTCGCGTTGTTGAGGGTTTCGGAAGTCCACTACGCTTTGACTCCAATCTCCGGAACCATCACCATGCGCACTGCATCAAGTGCGGTGCCATTCTTGACTTTTACAGCGACGATTATGACGCACTGGCAGTGCCGAAGGACATCAAACGCCGGTTTAAAATTCTCAACAAACGGGTGATTTTAAACGGTATCTGTCAGAAGTGTAAAGACAATTAATCGCAGTGGGGAGGAATACGCATGAAGCGAAAGTATACGCAAGT
>CAZVNK010000572.1:0-307 GCA_964628115.1 uncultured Ignavibacteriaceae bacterium
GAAACCGCCTACGGCGATTCCGGCGCAAAAGGCGAGAATCCCAAAATGGGCGTCCCTCTGCCATTGGATAAAACCTATGACAGCGCAATAAACGTCAGACTGCCGATGACAAAACATAACGATATCACGGTCGCGCAAGCCATTCAATTGCGCCGTTCGGTGCGAAAGTTTTCCGACACGGCGCTGACTCTCCCCCAGCTGACCCGGATCTGTCTGTCAGCGTGCGGGATTACACACCAATTGGGTGCAATGAATGTCGCGCTTCGGGCCGCGCCGTCGGGAGGGGCACTCTACCCGATCGAATTGT
>CAZVNK010000572.1:317-1770 GCA_964628115.1 uncultured Ignavibacteriaceae bacterium
ATAATGTCGATTCACTCGACGACGGCTTGTATCATTATCAGGTCAAAGACACGACTCTGGAACTGATCCGCGAGGGTGATTTCAGTGCCGATATCAACGACGCCGCGTTCGATCAGCAATGGGTCGGGAATTCACAGGTGACACTGATTCTCACCGCCCGCTTCGCTCGTTCCACCCGCAAGTATTTCGACCGGGGTTACCGATATACGTACATGGAAGCCGGAGCGATTTGCGAAAATGTCTATTTGCAGGCGACGTCGATGGGTTTGGGAACGGTATCGGTCGGGGCGTTCAATGATGACGTCCTCAATGAATTTCTCGATATCGACGGCAAAAACGAAGCGGCCCTGTTAATTATGCCGCTGGGGATTCCGGAGCGATAAGAAAACACGATGAAACTCAAAGACGATTATATTTTGGCCAATTGCTGTTCACCCGGCGAAAACGATAAAATCGTCGGGTATTACAGCCACAACAACATTATCAAGGTGCATCGCGCCGACTGCCCCAATCTCGACAAGGCCGATCCGGAACGTTTGATGGAACTGCATTGGCGGGACATTGTCGGTGAGGTTGATTTCGTGCCCGACGATGATTTCGGCAAACTCGATGCGACGGATTTTGTCATACTGGCGCATCATGAAAATTACGGCGTCGACTATTCACTCAAGGTCGCGGGAGTGTTGCATCTGGATAAACAAATCGTGTTCGACCGTCACGCCAAACTGCGCGAGATGGGATTGTTAAAACGGGTCAAACCGCTGATTATTCAGTATCGCAAAAACATCGTCAAAAACCGCTGGATCAAGCATCGCAATCACACCTATTACGAACTGACCGAAAAAGGCCTCAAATACCTGTCTTACTTCAACAAATCCCAATGATTTTTTGAATAAACGTATGTCGGTTTCGGTATATATGGCAAAACAGGAGTATAAAGATGTCATCAGGAATGGTTCCCATAATGGGCGGGGCGATGGTAGCGATATCGGCCGCCGCAAGGAAAAAACGAATGGAAGAACAAGAGGAAAAAATGACCACCTATGACAAAAACGATATGCAGGGGTGGGAATTCAAAATTGTCCGCTCCGCGTTCGGCGCTTTCCGCAACCCGGAAAAAGTGCGCCAGTTGTGCGAAGAGGAATCTCGCGCCGGTTGGGAAATGCTGGAGAAATTCGACGATAACCGCATTCGGTTCAAACGCCGTGTCGATCGCCGCACGCAGGATCAGTATCTTGACACGAATGTCAACCCCTACCGCACGGGTTATTCTTCCGGCGGATCAGCAACAGCGATAATCATCGGCGCGATTGTTGCCCTTCTTCTCGGCGTGCTGGCTTTCGTGGGGATTTTTATCGGGTTTGAACGGCCCGCCCTCGGCGGCGTAACTGTCGCCGGAACCGTGTTTCTGATCGCCTCTGTTGTCGTTTTGCTGGCGTTGATTTTCATCATC
>CAZVNK010000573.1:0-1766 GCA_964628115.1 uncultured Ignavibacteriaceae bacterium
ATAACATGAACATCTTGTATTTTGATTGCTTTGCCGGGATTGCCGGTGATATGACACTCGGGGCGCTGGTGTCGTTGGGAATGCCGTTCGATTATCTGCAGGAGCAGTTGGCGAAACTGCCGGTGACCGGGTATTGTCTGGAGAAAATACAATTAAGTCGCCACAGTATCGCCGCCGTCCGAATCGACGTGCAAACCGATGAGGGCCATACGCATCGTCACCTGGCGGATATCAAAGCGATTATCGAGGGCGCGCAACTGCCGGATGAGGTCCGCGAGACTTCTCTGGCGATATTTCAACGGCTGGCCGAGGCGGAGGCCCGCGTGCATGGATCATCCCCGGACAAAATCCATTTCCACGAGGTCGGTGGTCTCGATGCCATTGTCGATATTGTCGGAAGCGCCATCGGTGTGCATTATTTCAAACCCGATCGTGTGTACTGCTCTCCGATTACACTCGGAACCGGCGTGACTGAATCGGCGCACGGCGTGATTCCGATTCCGGTGCCGGCGACGGTCGAATTGCTGAAGGGATTTCCGGTGCATCAGACCGACCATCCGGGTGAGCGGGTCACGCCGACCGGTGCGGCTATCGTGACGACGCTGGTGGAGCGGTTCGGCGGCATGGATACGATTCCGCCGTATCGCATGTTGAAAACCGGTCATGGCGCGGAAACGAAGGATTATGACGACCACCCAAAATTAATGCGGGTGATGCTGGGGGAAACGGTGACGGAGTCAGCGCCGATGCATGATACGATCGAGATGCTGGAAACCAATATCGACGATATGAATCCGCAGGTGTTCGGATATCTATTTGAAAAGTTATATACTGCCGGGGCATTGGAGATGTACGTTACGCCGGTATTCATGAAGAAAAACCGTCCGGGCAGTCTCCTGACGGTTCTCTGTAAAAAGGACTTGGTTGAGTCCCTGAGCGATATTATATTCTCGGAAACCACCACCGCCGGAATTCGAGTCCGGTCGGTCGGTCGGATTATACTGGACCGTCGGATGGAAACGATCGAAACCGACTACGGTCCGATACGAGTGAAACTGTTGACAGTGAAAGAAGGAATCAAGATACAGCCGGAATACGATGACTGCGTTCGCGCCGCCGACACCCACGGCGTTCCCCTGACGGAAATCATGGCGACCGCACGCAGGCAGGCTGAGATAAAGGAAGGACTTTCGCGATGAGCATACCGATTCTTGCGATTGCCGAGCAGAAGGACGGCAAACTGGCGAACGTCAGCATGGAATTGATAACGGTGGCGCAGAAAATCGGCGGCGAATTGACTACCGCCGTTTTGGCCGAAAGCGCCGAGGGATTGGCCGGTGATCTGGCCGCACACGGCGGCGGCAAAGTGCTGGCGGTTTCCAATCCGGCGTTGAAATATTATAACGATGAAATTTACGCCAGAGTGCTGACGGAACTGATCAAGAAATATCAACCCAAAGTGGTGCTGGCTCCGGCAACCTTTTACGGTAAGGCTCTGATGTCGCGTCTGGCGGCGCTGAATGACGGCGCGATGGCGTCCGATATCACCGGCGTCAAAACCGATGGCGACACGGTGGTGTTCAACCGTCCGGCCTACGGTGGCAATGTCATACTCGATTTGTCCGCCTCTGGAGATTCCATGTTGTTCGCTACGGTGCGTCCCAAAGTATTCGACGAGGCCGGCGAGGGTTCCGGCGACGTGACTGCCGCAGCGGTCGACGGCGGTTTGTTCGAATCCCGCACGGTGGTGCAGGAAGTCGGGGTGG
>CAZVNK010000574.1:0-1760 GCA_964628115.1 uncultured Ignavibacteriaceae bacterium
GCTTCACGACCGATTCGCCGCGCGCCGAAATCGAAAATGGACTCATCATGGTCATCGGGTTTGGATTTGGCGAAAATTTCACCGGCGCATCGCAATCGTCCCCTGAGTGAGAGCAGGCCGCTGGTCAAGAATTTTTGTGGTTTGGCGGATATTTCCCAGAGACGGTTGTCGCGAAAGATAAACCGTTTTTCCGATTTCCGGTTGGAGGGGTACAATTTGTCAGCAAGCCCGATGTTCTTGATAAACTCCAGCGTCAGCGGTTCGCGATCGAGAAATCCGTTCGAGCCCCAGTCGGCGATATAGCCGGTTTCGCGAGTAACTTGAATGGTTCCGCCGGGAACGGCATTCTGTTCGAAAATCGTAAAATCGGCGCGGTCTCCGTAGCGCTCTCTGATAAATATCCCCGCCGCAAGACCGGATATTCCGCCGCCCGCAACGGCGATACGCACTTTGCTCATGATAGCGCCTTTGCAATACAGTCGACCATGAGTTCGATGAATATCTCATGATCGTTAAACACCTCGCCTCGGATGAATGTCTCGATTCCGGCTCCGTGAGCGATTTCGGCCAGTTCGATATCGAGTTCGTACAGAGTTTCGAGATGATCGCAGACAAATCCGATCGGGATCACCAGAACCTGATTGAATCCCACTTCGGCGGTTTCACGGATAGTGTCGATGGTCGACGGCTGCATCCACTTGACCGGTCCGACCTTGCTCTGGAATGACGTTGTGTGATTTTCCAAAGAAACCTGCTCCAGAACAAGGGCGATGGTTTTTTCGACTTGTTCACGATAGGGATCGCCGTTGTCGATATACGATTGCGGCAAAGCATGAGCCGTGAACACCGTGCGAAACGGCTGATCGCGGTCGACTTTTTCCAATGCCCGATTGAGAAGATCGGCGGTAGCTTTGATATACAGCGGGTGATCGTAATACGGTTCAATGGTTTCTATTTTGCTGTCGGCCTTTGCATGTTTTACGGCTTTTTCCAAATCATGATAGATACTGCCCCGGGTCGCGCGGGAATACTGCGGGTACATCGGCAGGACGATAATTCTCTCGAAGCCATCCGAGATCGCCCGCTCCACCGCATCGCCGATACGCGGGGATGAATAGCTGTACGCGGGGCGAATCGCAAGGTTGGGGAATTGACCGATCAGCGATTGCCGGGTTTTCTCGGCCTGTATGTCGGTCAGGGTTTTGAGTGGAGACTTGCCGCCGATGTGTTCGTAGTGCCGTCGCACATTGGGCGCGCGAAAGGTCGCCAGCATGGTGGAGACCAGCCGGCGCACCGGGCCGGGAATTTGCATGATACAGGGATCATTGAACAATGACTTGATAAACGGCCGGACTTCAGCGGCGTTTTCCGGCCCGCCCATATTCGCCATCAGGACACAGGCGCGAACGGGATTAACCTGCATCGGTGAGACCTGCGGTGATCGGTTATTGTGATCTGCCGTCATACCGTTTTTCCCTGGTGGATCCTAAATACTTCAAGAGCATGAACAGGCCTCTATTAGTAACCACTGGACTAGATGCCATGATGCATCTGTTGGAAAGTTCACTTTCCAGCAAATCCAATTTCTACGCGGATGATCTGGTCAAGTTGGGTTTAAACCATTTTGCCAAGACCAGGGAACTAATATTATCTGGCGATGAGGATGATGAGGCGCTTGAACACCTAATAGCGGCTTCTATGTATGGTGGCATGGCCATATCCCATACCACCATGCACGGTGGCGACGAACCAGTTGCCAT
>CAZVNK010000575.1:0-1752 GCA_964628115.1 uncultured Ignavibacteriaceae bacterium
GGCTGCCGATTATGAATTGATGCTTCGGTTTCTATACAAGCACCATGTTTCGGCAAACTACATCCCCAAGTGTCTGGTCACGATGCGAACGGGCGGGGCATGCAAGCCGGGGATTGCAAACACGCTAAGCAATATGGCTGAAAATTATCGCGCCTGGAAAGTCAACGCTCTTCGACCGAACCCTCTGACGTTTGTCCTTAAACCCTTGTCGAAGATTGGGCAGTATGCGCGCTTTAGAAGCGTAAGGAGTAAAGAGTGAGGCGTTAGGTCCAAGGCAAAAGGACAAGGGCGGTTCATAGCTCATAGCTCGTAGTTCAAAGTGAAAGGCTCAAAGATAAAGGTTGAAGGGGAGAAATAGTCTCCCGTTGTTTAATTATTTATGCAGCGCCTGCAGGTGTTTCGCTTTTCGCGCCATCAACCATCTTTATTACCGCCAGTCGATAATATTCTTAGCCTAAATACGGCTTGACAGATAGTATCCCATGGAATACACTTCTCACACGATAGAGATCCGCCAGACGGATCAATACATAAAATGGTTTGAAAATCTGGCAGACCGCCGGGCAAAGGCGCGGATTGATGTTCGTATTCGTAGAATGTCGTTGGGGAATTTTGGTGATGTTAAGCCGATAGGTGAAGGTATATCAGAGTTGAGAATAGATTACGGTCCGGGTTATCGGGTGTACTTTACCCGGAAGGGGAATCAAATCATCGTGCTTCTTGCCGGAGGTGACAAATCAACGCAGGACAAGGATATTCAAGTGGCAAGGAAGTTGCTGCATGAAATTGAGGTGTGATCAATGACAAAGACAAAAACAAAAGCATGGGACGCGGCGGATCACTTAAAAACGGAAGATGATATGGCGGCTTACTTCGAGGCTGCTCTGGAGGAGAATGATCCCGCATTGATAGCGGCTGCATTGGGGGACATCGCGCGGGCCAAAGGGATGACGCATGTTGCCAGAAAAGCAGGACTCGGAAGAGAAAGTCTTTACAAGGCTTTATCACCTGAGGGCAATCCGGAATTCTCTACGATTTTGAAGGTCGTTTCCGCGCTCGGATTAAAATTGCATGCGGGTATTTCAAAGTCAAAGAAAGCAGCATAGTTAAAAGTCGCCATTCACCATCAACCATTTCAATTTTCGGTAAATGAATATTTTATTCCCCTTCGGTAATGATCCGGCAATGACGATTGATTTACTATTCTTTATTCCCTATCAGGAATGTATTGCTTGACGGAGGTGATACCACCATCAACCGCTTTTATTATCGGCAACAAAAAGACGTATTCGGTTGTAATACGCCATACGTGCAACCTGAAACATTGAACTTGAAACGGATTTTTTAAACGGTGCTTAAATTCCTTCCTCGAAAGAAAATTGTGTTGTTGTTGGGCGATGCGCTGATCATCGCGGCGGCGATTTATGTCGCACCGTATTTGCGAACCGGTGTGTGGCCGCAGCCGGAGGATCTGCTTTCGGCGTCGAATGTTGTGGCGCTTCTGGTTTATCTGTTTGTCTTATACCTGTGCGATCTATACAATGTTCAGCCGCCGGTGGAGAAAGTGCGTCTTGTGCTGAAATTCTTTGCGGTCGTTTTGATCATCGGGATTGTTAATGCGTCTCTGTTTTATCTGTTTCATTTGCGGCCCTACAGTTCGTGGGTTTTGTTCATCAGTGGTTTTTTGGCATTTCTCGGTCTTGTGGCCTGGCGCTTTTTTTTCATTTATTTGGTGCCGGCGGCGCGTCGTCC
>CAZVNK010000576.1:0-1744 GCA_964628115.1 uncultured Ignavibacteriaceae bacterium
GCTCCATGTATCCGTCCACCAGCCTGATGGAGAACATGCCCATCGGCCTGAAACATTCTCTGCCGTGGGGTGATTCGTACGCATTCGGTTTTCACTTGTACTACATGCAACCGACTCAGGCTTTGCAATTAGTGAAACGTCTTCTCGATGTGGAATGGGAATGTCCCTGTCTTCCCGGCGACGTTAACAACGACGGATTGTGCAATCTGCTGGATATTTTGTACCTAATCGATTTTCTGTATGGTACGCCAATTGGTTCGGAACCATTTCCTTACGAGGTTTGTTCCGGTGATCCGAACTGCGACTGCGCCGTCGATATGCTTGATATTCTACACATCATCGCGCATCTCTACACCGAGCCGATCGGTGAACCGACCAATTGCACCTGTTCGAATTGGATTGACAACTGCGGTACCCTGCAAAAATAATAACTATTACCTTGCCCAAAAAAAAGACCGACAGATTACTGCCGGTCTTCGGGCGAGGTAGGGATAAGAGGGGAACTAGGAGGATTTTTCCTCGTCATCCGACAAGTCAATCATCTTGAGACCATTGGCATAGTCGGCAACCGTGTCTTTGTTGATGTTCAGCAGTTTTTGCATCACCGTTCTGATGCGAAGCGCGGACTCTTCCACCACCTGCAGTTTTTTCAGCAATTCCGCGTCGAGATCATCCCGCCTCATTAGCAGTAATTGGATATTCCCCAGCACTGCCGTGAGAGGATTGTTTATTTCATGATTCAGCGTCGCCGTCGTTTCCAGAATCGCGTTAATACGCTCCTGGCGAATTTGTGTCCGGGGATCGCCCGTAGCGGTCACTCCCGCCGCCGCCAGCGATACCGTCATCGCGGCCGCCAGCGCCTCGAGAAATTCATCCTCCCGCACCAGCGATCCGGATCCGGGCTGAATGCCCAGCACCGCTCCGATGACACGGTCGCCCTTCTTCAGCGGAAGCGTGAATCCGGCCACAGGATTCTCGCCCCCGAACGAAAGATAAGCCGACTCCAGACGGCGTCGTTTTCTGAGATCGTCGAACAACTCGCTTTCCAGTTCCGCCAAACGGTCTTTTTCCTGTTCTGTTTCGTATTGACCCGCTGTTAAAAGCTCTTTGCCCTCGTCTTCCCAGATCAGCATCTGCCCCGCGGAAAGCCCGATCAACGCCATTGCCGCTGTCAGGGCGGTCTCGGCGATCTGCGTCGGTTGACCATCCGATGACGTCGCAACCGCGATATCGCGCAGGATTTCAAACTGCGTATAGGCTTTTTCTTTTCCGCTTTTTCTGGACATATACACCTCACCGCCGTATTACGCAAAATGTATGCCCCGATGTGAAAATGTCTCAATCCCGGAAAAAAACCGCCACGGGACTCTCCGGCACGGTTAATCCGGCAAGCCACAAGCGATTATCGCCGTCATGTCGGTATCATGATTGTGTAATACCGAAGTCGACGCGGTCCCATCGTGCAACTCGCTTCACATTAACCGCAGTGATTATACAATTGTGGTCTTGACAAAGCATCGTAAGCGTATTACAATGAGGTTTTTCTCGAACTTGCGGGGAGACATGACAGACTCACAAATGATCCACGACAAATGCGGCGTCTTCGGCATTTTTGGCTCGCAACGCGCCTCCGAATTGACCTACCTGGGCCTGTATGCCCTTCAGCATCGCGGCCAGGAATCGGCCGGTATCGTGACCGCCGGCAACGGCGGCGTTCATATATATAAGGGCATGGGCGAAGTCA
>CAZVNK010000577.1:0-1741 GCA_964628115.1 uncultured Ignavibacteriaceae bacterium
GACCCACAACTACATGCCATTCTCGGTGATATGTATGACCGCCTTCATGACAGGGTCGTGATACATGACGCCCGTGCGCATGACGAGATGGTCGGCATCGGTCGTGATGCCGACGGGGGAGAGGTGCGGGTTAATCGGTATTTTCATGAAGCCCGTCGCCCGGTGTTGATCGGATCGGTGGAACCGCATTATTTCGCGGGGTTCACGGGTGGGCGCAAGTCGATCTTTCCGGGGGTGTGCGATTATGAAACCACTGCGCGCAATCATCGTCTCGCGGTCAGTTTCGATTCTGCGCCGATGCGGCTCGACGGCAATCCGGTAGCCGAGGGACTGAAACAGCTGATGGAATTGGTTTCCGACCGGCCGCTGTTCGGTATTCAAATCGTCGGCGCGGTCGATACCGGTCTGCGGGCGGTTTTGTGCGGTGAACTTCACGACGCGTTCGAACGCGCCTGCGCGGTGTCACGAAACATGTTCGAAAACCGAGTCGAACAACCGTACGACCTGATTCTTGCCGAGGTTCTGCCGCCGCTCGACAGTAACCTGTATCAATTGCAAAAGTCACTGGAGAACTGTCAGGTCGCGGTGCGTGATGGCGGTGCGGTTATTCTGTTCTCGCCCTGTCGGGAGGGAATCGGCTCCGAACATTTTTACCGTTTGGCGGAACGGTATCGAACCGGGGACGATGGAATAATGGATGCCTTCGGCATTCACAAGCTGGTTCGCGTGGAAAAAATCGGCAAACGACTTGACGTTTTTTTGCATTCAATGCTTGACGAAGGGGTTGCCGAACGCGTATTCTTCAAGTCTATCCGCGATCCTCAGCGAATCGTGGATCACATGGTTGAAAAACGACGACTGTTATCGTCCGCCCTGGTGCATGACGCGGGGCACACGGTACTGACGGTGCAATAAAGGATATGTTGACTCATAACTTATCGGACGGAGGAACAATGAACAAAAAAGTGGCAGTTATCGGAGCGGGGAATGTCGGCGCGTCGGTCGCGCAGTACATGGCCGAGGCCAATATCGCCGACGTGGTCATGGTAGACATTATCGAGGGTATGCCGCAGGGCAAAGCGCTCGATCTGACCCAGGCCGGCCCGGTGCGCAATTACAACGGCATGGTCACCGGCACCAACAATTACAAGGATATCAAGGGCGCCGATCTGGTCGTGATGACGGCCGGCCTGGCGCGCAAGCCCGGCATGTCGCGCGAGGACCTGCTGAACATGAACGCCGAAATCGTCGGCACCGCCGCCAAAAATATCAAGAAGTACGCCCCCAAGGCATTTGTCGTCGTCGTCTCCAATCCGCTCGACATCATGACCTATCACATGTTCAAGGTCACCGGATTCCCGACCAACCGCGTCTGCGGTCAGGCCGGTATTCTCGACTCGACCCGCTTCCGCGCCTTCGTGGCGATGGAACTCGGCGTCGCCATGACCGAAGTGCACGCGATGGTTATGGGCGGACATGGTGACACGATGGTGCCGCTTCCGCGCTACACCACCGTCGCCGGCATCCCGATCAAGGAATTGATCCCGGCCGACCGGATCAAGGCCATCTCCGAACGCACTCGTTTCGGCGGAGGCGAAATCGTCAAACTGCTCAAGTCCGGTTCGGCGTATTACGCCCCGGCGGCGGCTTCGGTGCAGATGGCGCGCGCCATCCTCATGGATGAAAAACGCGTCTTCCCGTGTTCGGCCCACCTGACCGGGCAGTACGGTATCAAGGATAT
>CAZVNK010000578.1:0-1121 GCA_964628115.1 uncultured Ignavibacteriaceae bacterium
CCATGGCCATGTCGACGATGTCGAAGCTGCGCTCCAGCTGCCCGAAGGGCGAGGTGGCCGAGACCGTGCCCTCGGGACTGGTCGGCGAGTACTGCCCGCCGGTCATGCCGTAGATGTTGTTGTCGATCGGAATTGCCGTGATATCGATGTTGCGCCGGCAGGCATGGATGAAATGATTGCCGCCGATGGCCAAAGCGTCGCCGTCGCCGGTGATCACGATCACCTTCATGTTCGGCTTGGCGATTTTCACTCCGGTGGCGAACGCCAGGGCGCGGCCGTGGGTGGTATGCAGGGTGTTGAAATCAAGATACACCGGCATGCGGCTGGAACAGCCGATCCCGGAGACGACGGCAACGTTGTCCTTGTCCAAGCCGAGCTTGTCGATCGCGCGAATCAGCGCTCCCATGACGATGCCATTGCCGCATCCCGCACACCAGACGTTGGGGAATTTCTTCTTGGGTCGCAGGTAATGGTGCGTCACGTCCGAATGAATGGTCGTACTAGTCATTAGAGCACCTCCCGTATCTTGTCCAGAATCTGGTGCGGCGTCATCACTTCTCCGTCGTATCGATTGAGTTCGAACACCTCGGTATTGCGCGGCGCGACGCGTCTGATTTCATGGACCAGTTGTCCCATGTTGAGTTCCGCGACGATAACCTTGCGGCAGTTGGCCAGCATCTCGCGCAGTCTGACTTCGTGGAGCGGCCAGATCGTGAACGGCTGGATTGCACCGACCTTGATCCGCCGGTCCCGGGCCATCCGAACCGCCTGATAGGCGGCGCGAGCGACCGTGCCGTATGAAATAACGGCGACATGTGCGTCATCCATCATTTCGACTCGGAACTCCGCGATCTCGTCAATATACCGTTCGATTTTCAAACGTAACTTGTCGAGCTTTTCCTTGATTTCCGACGCCACGGCGGTTGGAAAACCGTCCTGGTCATGGGTCAGTCCGCTGACATTATAGCGGTACCCCTCGCCGAACGATGCCATGGGGCTGACGTAGCTGGGGGTGATTTCGAAGTGACGGTACCATTCGTGAGGTACGTCGGGTTTGATTCGGTCAAACACCTTCAGTTCACCCTCTTCCGGAATGGTCATGATTTCCCTCATGTGCCCGA
>CAZVNK010000578.1:1131-1731 GCA_964628115.1 uncultured Ignavibacteriaceae bacterium
CAGGCTGGCCTGCAGGATGTTCAGGCGATCGATCTCCGCGAGCAAATCGCGGTAGCGCGTCATGGCCTCGGCCCACTGACCCTGGATCTGGATGACCCGAGGACTTCGTCACCCAGAACCGTCACCGGGGTGCGGAATCGTTCCGCGATGTTGAACGCCCGCACCGTTTCGGAAAAGCATTCGCGGGCGCTTGACGGGGCAAGCGTGATGGCGGTATAGTCGCCGTGCGTTCCCCAGCGCGCCTGCATAACGTCGGATTGCGCAATCTTGGTCGGCAGACCGGTCGACGGCCCACCGCGTTGCACATTGATAATGACACAGGGGGTTTCGGTCATGTAGGCATAACCGATGTTTTCCTGCATCAGCGAAAATCCGGGCCCGGAGGTCGCGGTCATGGATTTGCATCCGGCATTTGACGCGCCGATGACGGCGGCGATGGAACCGATTTCGTCTTCCATCTGAATAAACTTGCCGCCGATTTGCGGCATGCGTCTTGACATGCCTTCCGCGATTTCGGTCGAGGGAGTAATGGGATATCCGGCAAAAAATTGTGCTCCGGCATACAGCGCGCCCTCCACGCACGCCTCATTTCCCTGCAAC
>CAZVNK010000579.1:0-417 GCA_964628115.1 uncultured Ignavibacteriaceae bacterium
GGTTTCCGTATAAAAAACCGCCGGTTCGACTGCGGACCACCAGGAGTTTGTGCAGGGTCGATCCACTCAATTGCCCCAGGCGGCGGTCACCGCTGTCCGGAACGGCGATGGTTGCCAGATTGGCGATCAGCGATTCGGTCAAAGCCGACGTGATCAATATGAGTTTCGGAACCTACGATGACAATGACATTATCCGGCAGGCGATCGATGCCGCGCGGGATTCCGGGGTGGCGCTGGTGGCCGCGCCAGGCAACGATGCCTCTCCGATGGTCAGTTTCCCATCGGGTTATCCCGGCGTGATATCCGTCGCGGCGCTGGATTCGCTCGAATATCTCGCGGATTTCTCGAATTTCGGTCCGCATATCGACGTGTGTGCTCCGGGCGTGCTTGTATACAGCGCGCTGGCCGGAGAATACG
>CAZVNK010000579.1:427-1721 GCA_964628115.1 uncultured Ignavibacteriaceae bacterium
GAGATCGGATATAGGTTCCCTTAGAACAATGAACTTCCAACTGAAGTACCGGAGCACTCCAAGAGATAATCTTCAGTGCATGGATGGTAACTTTTCGTGTTGGCATCTCTACCTCTTCTCCAGCTCGAGCCATCTTATATGCTCTTTTACCATCAATATGTACAGCAGAATATTGTGGCGAACGGCCGCTTATGTCCACGGTTGCGATCGAGGACATGATCCGCGCCACCGCCGAGACGAGATTATTGTCGATGACGATTCGGCCGCCGGATTTCCACTACGGATACGGGCGAGTCGACGCGCTGAGGGCGATGCTGTCGTTGCATTGCGGAGACACCGACAATTCCGGTGAGGTGGATTTGCGCGACGCTCTGCTTTTGATCGACTATGTCTATCATGACGGCCCGCCGCCACAGCCGATTGAAAGGACGGGAGACGTCAATCAATCCGGAGACGTCGATTTTTACGACGTCCAGATTCTGATGGATTACCTGTATCATGCCGGTCCGGGGTGCCACTGCCGATAAAACCTCATCATAAAACAAGCACAACGGCGTCGAAGGAAATCATATTTCGGCGCCGTTTTTCCATGCCGAACACCTGCCAGAATACCATCATGGAAACATCGGCGCAGGTTGACATTTTGCCATAAATCCTTATCTTGCATTCGGAAAAACAACAACCGGGTAGTTTTACTGTGGAGCCCAAAGTGGAAGAATTGATATATCTTGACAACGCCGCCACGTCGTGGCCGAAACCGGATTCCGTCTATTCGTTTATGGTGGAATTCTATCGCTCCTGCGGGGTTAATCCCGGGCGAAGCGGTTTCGACAAAGCCATCGAAGCCGGCAACATCATCGAGGATTTGCGCCTTCGCCTGACTCGGTTTTTCGGCGGAGACGAAGCCGTTCCGGAACGGCTGTGTTACAGCTACAACGCCACCGATGCCCTGAATTTAATTATCCAGGGCCTGCTTGGTTCCGGTGATCACGTGATAACCACCAACGTCGAGCACAACTCGGTCATTCGTCCGATCAATCACCTGGTTCGCGACGGGGGAGTCGAAGCGACCTACATTCCGTTCGACGGGAACGGCTTTGTCGATCCCGGCGATATCGACAAGGCCATTAAAAAGAACACCAGACTGGTCATGGTCAACCACGGTTCCAACGTGTTGGGAACAGTGCAACCGGTAGCGGAAATCGGCCGGATCTGCAAGGAGAAAGGCGTGCTGTTCGGTATCGACGTTTCGCAGACGGCCGGGATGGTGCCGATCAACATGCAAGACATGAAT
>CAZVNK010000580.1:0-897 GCA_964628115.1 uncultured Ignavibacteriaceae bacterium
CAAAGCGACTTATTTTACTATCTTGTAATACCTTACGGCGACATAAGCGCAAAACATGTCCAATTTATTTCTTGACCTATATATGCACATACCGTACATTATAAATAGCATATAGCGTCGTCTCGGTAGGAAAGGCTGGCAACCCACTCAAGGACGACTGATAGCATCTTTCATCAAAATCTCCGCTGGACGACACTGCGCTGAATCGCAGGCAAAGTGATGGGCATGGTCTGTTAACCTTAAGCGCGGGAGGTCCTATGTACCAAAAAGCCCTAATGTTCTGTATTCTGCTCGTCCTGTGGGCATGTCCCCTGTATGGGCAGGGATCACTTTTCGAACCACCGGTCAATTATCCGGTCAGCGATCTGCCGATATCGTTATTTCCGGCGGATTTTGATGGCGACGGCCATATTGATTTTGTGACCGCATCGTTTTTCAACAACAAAATCCTTTTTTACCGAAACGCCGGTGATGTCACTTTCGACAGCACGGTCTCATTTGCGACCGGCATGTTGACCTTTCCCACGAGTGTCTTCGCCGCGAATATGGATGCCGACGGCGACGTCGATGTCATCTTCGCCAAGGGTGGAACCGGCAAGATCAACGTCCTTCGCAATGACGGCGATTTCACGTTCGTTTCTACCGGCGAATATCAAATCAGATCGGGCGCACCGGTAGCGGTTTTCGCCGCCGATCTGGACGGAGACCTCGACAATGACGTCATCGTCAGCGGCGCCAATACAGACAGTATTTCCGTGCTGATGAATAACGGCGACGCCACTCTGGCCCCCATGGTAAATCACTATGTCGGCGGATCGCCCTATGCCGTCTATGCCGTCAATCTCGACACGGACAGCGATATCGACCTGGTGGTCACCAACGGCACCGGCATGGTCA
>CAZVNK010000580.1:907-1707 GCA_964628115.1 uncultured Ignavibacteriaceae bacterium
GCTTAACAATGGCGACGGAACATTCCAGCCTGCCCAAACATATCCCGGTATCGGTTCGACGTCTTCCGTCTTTGCCGCCGATTTCGACGGCGACGGTGACAACGACGTGGCCTTCGCGAATTCCGATTTCGACGTCGTATCGTTGTATTTCAACAACGGCACCGGAACTTTCGGAACTCGTACGGATTATTCCGTACGGGTTCTCGACGGGGTCAATGCCATCTGGGCCGCAGACTACGATGATGACAACGACGTCGACATTGCGGTCACCAATTACGATCTGAACACGGTCACGGTCATGTTCAATAATGGCGCCGGCGTATTCGACGAAACCGAGGCGTTCGCGGTCGGGAATCTGCCCAATTCCGTTTGTGCCGCCGATTTGGATGGTGACACCGACAACGAACTGATCGTCGGCAATTTCAGCACAACCGATATTTCGATTTTAATCAGCAATGCCTATAAAATATGCTTCGACACCGACGATGACGGGTACGGCGATCCCGGTCACCCCGAGAATGAATGTGAACTCGACAATTGTCCGTATACATACAATCCCGATCAGGCCGATGCCGACGGCGACGGCTTGGGCGACGTCTGCGACGAATGCACCGACACCGATGACGACGGCTACGGCAATGCTTGGCGCGACGTCGTCGAATTTTCCCATGCGGTCGATGATCCCGCGACGGCGGTCAGCGTCCGGCTGCAGGCGTCGTTGCAGGTGGACTGCGAGGACTTCTACGACTTCCTTTCCGTGCAGGCGTGGAGTGGCGCCGGATGGACGGACCTGAGGTCGT
>CAZVNK010000581.1:0-1692 GCA_964628115.1 uncultured Ignavibacteriaceae bacterium
ATCCGTATTGGGATGATTTCGGCGAAGTGCATACCAACTTTAATGTTGGAAATAAATGGTTCCATCTTCTATCCGAAGGGGGGGAACACTATGGCGTAACAGTCGAGGGTATCGGAATCGAGAACGCAATCCAGATCGTATATCGGGCCAATGTCTATTACTGGACACCGACCACCGACTATTATGAGGCGGCGCTGACTACCTACGCCGCGGCCGATGATCTCAATCCGAGCGGAGATTGGTCGAGTCATGTCCGCAGCTGTTGGCTCGCCGTCGGCGTAGATGCTATCGACAGCGACGGCGACAATATTCCTGATGGTTCGGACAACTGCCCCTATGTCATTAATTATCAACAGCTGGATGATGATTTTGATGGGGTGGGCGATGCCTGCGACAATTGTTACAGGATTTATAATCCGGAACAGGAGGATATCGATCTCGATAATGTCGGCGATGTTTGTGACAACTGTTTGACAGATTTCAACACCGGTCAGGAAGACGCCGACAGTGACAGTTATGGCGACGCTTGTGATCCGGACGATGACGGCGACGGTATCCCTGACGAGACCGATAATTGCATTGTTACCTATAATCCGGATCAGGACCCCGCCTGCAACTGGGAATGGGAGTATCCCTCCTCAGTAGAGCAATATTTTACCAGAGCGGTTGTCGAGACAATCGATGGCGGATTTGTTTTTGCCGGGTGGGGTCATACTCTAGTACATGACGAACTGGTTTTCGGAAAATTGGATCCGTGTGGGACACTGCAGTGGATGCGCACGCCATATCTGAATAGCAATGATTATTATATGGCATATGATCTAAAACCGACCCGTGACGGTGGTCTTATTCTGGCAGGAAGATTCGAATCGGATGACATCGGCAATTCGGATTGTTACCTTATGAAAACGGATGACCAGGGTATTGTGCTCTGGGAGCGCACCTTCGACAACGAATATTTCGATGTCGCCTACTCCGTCGATACAACCTCTGACGGCGGTTTCGTGATGGCTGGAGAAACCAGCACATTCCCCAACTCACCGTATTCGAATATTATTCTTGTCAAAACCGATGCCGCCGGTAACGAATTGTGGAACAAGGTGATAAACGCCGGTTTTTACACCAGAGGCAATTCGGTGCGGCAAACGAGCGATGGCGGGTTTATAATCTGCGGCCGCTCGTATTCACCCACGCTCATGCAGGTAGGTATTGTCAAAACAGATGCTTCCGGTAATGTGGAATGGACCCGACAGTATGGCGATAACGGTTCGACCGGCCGAAGTATAGTTCAGACACCCGACGGCGGTTATGTGGCGGTTGGTTTGGTTCCCAACTATGATCCTTATCAGGCCAATGATGCCTATGTCCTCCGGCTCGACGCCGTTGGAAATACGGTCTGGACAAGGCGTTATAACCAGCTTTGCGACGGCGCCCATTCGGTGGCGATCGATTATGACGGCTGCTATTTGGTGGCCGGATCATCCGGTATGTGCTATTTATATGGAGAAGACGCCGATTTCTGGGTGAGTAAAATAAGTCCCGATGGAAATAAACTCTGGGATCGATCGTTCGATACGGGCGGCGATGAATGTGCCTGTGCGATTTCAAGCGTCGCCAACGACTATCTGATCGCCGCCGGTTCGGCCGGTGACGGCATTTATGTCATCAAGGAAAAAACCGGACCTTTGCCGC
>CAZVNK010000582.1:0-1683 GCA_964628115.1 uncultured Ignavibacteriaceae bacterium
GGGACGTCTCGACAACGTGATCAACGTCGGCGGATATAAAGTCTCCCCCGAGGAAGTCGCCGCCGTGCTGGAACATCATCCCGCCGTGCGCGAGGCCGCCGGGATCGGCGCCCCCGATCCCGAGGGCGGAGAAGTGGTGGTCGCCGCGGTGGCGCTGTCGGATGATGTCAACGAGGAAGAACTGATGCACTATTGCCGAAACCAACTCGCTGAGTACAAAGTCCCGCGACGCATTGCCGTTCTCGATCGATTGCCGCGCGGAAATTCCGGTAAAATCAAACTGCGTATCGAGGACGTGACATGAACGATCGCACCGACATCGCCCGGGAAATGATCTCTCTGCTACGCGACACGTCGCCCGCCGGAAACCACAGCGACGTCTCCCCCGATTCGCCGCTCGGCGAACAGGGGCTTGGATTGGACTCGCTGGCGCTGGTGAAATTCATCACCGCCGTCGAAAACCAATTCGATATCGAAATCCCCGACGAGATCTGGATCGATCGGGGACGGCTGACCCTCGACGACGTTATCGACGTGGTCGCCGAATTGCAAAGCCCCGATCTTACCGCCACGCGTCGTATCGAAATCCAGCCCGCCGAACTGGCCGCACTCTCGCCGCGCAAAAAGGCCGCGACCGTAATCCAAAAACGCGGCGTGTTTCGCGCGGTCGGATGGATGGCGCGTCGTATCATGCAGAGACTGCTCAGGACGATTTATGAAAAAAGCGTGTTCTATGTCCTCGCGTTCGACCTGACCGATCAGGCTCTGCCGTCGTACACCCCGCCGGTGGAGATTACGTTCGGCACCGCCACGCTCGATGATACCGACGCCGTGCGCGGAATCTGGCCCGACCGTCAGGCGTCCCGCAAGCTGGCGAGCTTTCGCAAACGGTTGAACGCCGGGGTTACCTGTTACACCGCCACGGTCGATAGTACGATCGCCTCGGCAAAAAAGAACGGCTATGTGACCACCCTGTTCAATCGCATCCGATATCTGCCGGAAATAAATGCGAAAAACTTTCAGGTGCGACAATTCGCCGAGCGCACCGCCATCAACACGCCCATCCAGGGAACCGCCGCCGACATGATCAAGGTCGCCATGATCGATGTCCACAAACAGATGACAAAAATGAAATCCAAAATGATTCTGCAGGTGCACGATGAATTGGTCTTCGACGTACACGAGGATGAACTCGACGATCTCAAAATGATCGTCAAAAACGGCATGGAAAAGGCGGTCAAGCTCAAGGTTCCGATTGTGGTCGACATGGGTATCGGCCCCAACTGGCTGGAGGCGAAATAGGGGAGAGTCGTCGCACTTATGCTCATCGGACTTGTCGGACGAATCGGCGCGGGGAAATCCACCGCCGCGGATATATTCAAAAAACACGGAGCGTATGTCATCTCAGCCGATGATATCGGGCGCGACGTCGTCGAGAAAAATCCCGCCGTCCTGAAACGACTCGTCTCGGCTTTCGGAAAAGACATCCTCACGCCGACCGGCAAACTTCGCCGGCGCAAACTCGGCGAAATCGCTTTTGCGTCTGACAATTCCAAACGCAAATTGAATACCATCGTTCATCCGGCACTTCTCAAAGAACTCGCCCGACAAGTAAAAACGGCACAAAAGACTCATACGTTGATAGTAATCGACGCCGCCCTGCTTATCGACTGGGGATGGCAT
>CAZVNK010000583.1:0-1670 GCA_964628115.1 uncultured Ignavibacteriaceae bacterium
GCGAATAGCATTTCATTTGCCTTTGACTCATTAGGCAATATTACTTGCGCTGTCAGCGGGATCGATACCACCACCTTCCAATACAGCGATGCCGGCACGCTGATCGGTGTGGACAGCGGAGCCACGGCATCCTACTCGTATGACAGTCAGTTACGCAGAATCAAGAAGGTTGTCGCCGGAACCACCGTGACCAAATATATCCCCGGTGAGGACGGCCAAATCCTGACCGAATATGCCGA
The DNA here is from genome assembly GCA_964628115.1 of uncultured Ignavibacteriaceae bacterium. Lineage (GTDB taxonomy): Bacteria > Zixibacteria > MSB-5A5 > GN15 > PGXB01 > JAFGAL01. The sequence continues at coordinate 240 of CAZVNK010000583.1, forward strand.
GACCGCCGAGTGGGACAGAGATTATATCTATCTCAATGGGCAACTGCTGGCGCGGGCCGGTTCGGCGGCGGGAGGGGGACTTCACTATGTGATAAACCATCACCTCGGGACGCCGACGATATTAGTAGATTCGATGAAAACCAGATGCTGGCGGGCGAAGTGGTATCCGTTTGGAGAGATCTATAATGAATTCGTATCGACCGACAACGACGTGCGTTTTCCCGGTCAGTTCTCCGATGACGAAACAGGTTTGTATTACAACTGGCATCGATATTACAGCCCGCAGTTGGGCAGATATTACCAGGCCGATCCGTTGGGATTGTCCGGCGGCGACTATAATTTATATAGATACGACAACGGAAGCCCCCTGCGATATGCCGACCCGTATGGGTTATATTCATGGGAGGAGGCAGGGTATGATTTAGCCAATTTCTGGATTGGTTTAGGTGATAACGCAAGTTTTGGGATTACAAAATGGATTCGCAGTCAGTCCTGGTATGGTGGCGATTGCTTCACGGATACACATGCTGGTGCGTATAAGGCCGGTGAGTGGGCAGGCGTTATAGTGAGTGCCATAATTGGCACTGGTAGTGGAGCAGGAATCTCTCTTGCAAAAGCCGCCAGGTATAAAAGTATGGGAGCGAAGGCTTCAGGCCTTGAGTTCTCGCATTGGGTTCCTAAAAGGTATTTGGAGAAATTGGGATTATCCACCAAAAATACTATCTGGAATGGAAATTACGTGTCACCAGAAACACATACCCTACACGATATTCATCGACATGCCATTGCTGGTATTACAAATGACATGATGTGGTCATTTAAAAGGCAACAATGGAGCAGATTACCTTTGCCACTTAAAGGTTTACTTTTTGGCGGCGGTTATGGCGTAATTGGTTATTCAACAAACAATTTAATCGATTATCTAATAAACAATGAGTGAATTTATGGAACATTTGGATATTCTATCTCGTGCAACTATTCTCCTTAAGCATTATATAGGTCGTCCGATGGGCTTATACCGACCTAAAACCCTCGATGTTGCGATATTAAAGGCGTTTTGTAAGGAGTTGCCCGTTTTCGCGGGTGAAATACTTGCACGCCAAATGGAAAAATACAATCATTACAATCACTGGCGATCAAAGGCCGGTTATGAAGTCACTTTTTATTGTTTTCGAGGATTTGGTTTAAAAAAACTTAATCCTGAAGACCGACTGCGTTTCAGTGGCAATCCTGTTATTTCTGTCGCAACCGCAAAGATCAGTGCCATGGGAGTGGATTCCGGTCCTGTGGCACGTGTGGATCTTGTTGTTTTCAAAGGAAAATATAGTTGCCTGAGGTTTGACCTTCCTCTGAAAAAAATCTTTGGTTCTAATAGCCCGTCCGCCGATGAAATCAAAATCTCGGATATCAAGATACTGTTCGATCCGATGG
>CAZVNK010000584.1:0-1669 GCA_964628115.1 uncultured Ignavibacteriaceae bacterium
CAATAATCCGCTCGGTATCATAAAAAACTATTTGCACCTGACCTCCCGGGTAACGAGTGAAGATGAACGGGTGCAGGAATATGTCGAGATCATCAAACAGGAAATCGACCGAATCGCTTCTATTGTTCGTCAGTTGCTGGATTTTCATCGCCCCCGGGCGGTACAACTGGCGCGGGTCGATTTGATCAAGGTTATCAAAGAGGTCCTGTCGCTGATGGCGCGACAAATGGCCGATGCCAACGTGACGACGGAACTTCGGGTACAGGATGCTTTCCCCAAAGTCATGGCCTGGGCCGACGGTTTGAAACAGGTGTTTTTGAATCTGTTGATTAACGCCAAAGACGTCATGAAAGAGGGCGGACATATCACAATCGGGATGACATCCGACAATCAACTGGTGCGGATGTGTTTCGAGGATTCCGGGCCGGGCATCGATGCTGAAAATATCCCGCATATATTCGAGCCGTTTTTTACGACAAAGGCGGCGGGAAGCGGCACCGGGTTGGGATTGTCGGTTTGCTACGGTATCGTTTCCAATCACGGCGGGACAATTCGTTTCAGAAATTTGGAAAAAGGCGGTTGTTTTGAAGTGGAATTGCCGATAGAACAAAAAGATATTGAATATGACTGGGGAATATAAAAAACTGCTGGTGGTCGATGACGAGGCCCGTATGTGCAACTCTCTCTGTGAGTTGCTCTCGTCGGACGGGTATGATGTTACGTCCAGCCAATCCGGCCGGGAAGCCATTGACCTGATAAAAAAACAAACTTTCGATCTGATCTTATCCGATATCAAGATGCCGGAAGTCACCGGTCTTGATATTCTTCAGGCGGCTAAAGAAACCGATCCGGAACTGGTCGTAATTCTCATGACCGCGCTGGAAGCTATCAAGAACGGCGCCTTTGAGTACCTGCTCAAGCCGGTGGAATTCAGCCAGCTTGAGGTATCCGTAGCGCGCGGATTGGAAAGGCGTGAGTCCAGCCTGGCTCGCAAGAGACTGCTGGAGGATTTGCAGGAGGCGAATCTGAACCTGAATACCCGCCTGCAGGAAATCAACGCCCTGCACGAGGCGGGTCGTTCGATGGCATCCGCGCAGGACCTTCAGGATTTACTCAACACGATTGTCAAGCTCGCCGCCGGTGTTACCCAGGCCGAGATCGGCTCGTTGATGCTGATCGATCCCGAGAACGAACACCTGACCATTGAAGCGTCGATCGGACTCGATCCGACATTGACCAAAGAGGTCAAACTTCCGGTCGGTTCATCGATTGCCGGACACGTGGCGAAAACAGGTGAACCGCTGATCATCGCCGACGTCGAAAAAGACGACCGGTTTCAGCGAATCAATAAAGAGCGATACAGCTCGGCATCACTTTTGTGCACGCCGTTGAAAGTAACCAATCGCATTCTGGGCGTCATCAATATGGCCAACAAGCGTGAGGGCGAGGCTTTCCACGAACACGACTTGAAACTGCTGGTGACGTTTGCCTCCCAGGCCGCGGCGGCGATCGACGATGCCCGTCAATTCGATGCCAATGTGCGGAAACTCAAGGAATTCTCGGTACTCTTCGAGCTGGCATCGCGATTGTCGCGGGTGGGGTCGGTTTCGGCCATGCGCAATGCCGTGTTCGAGTATATGAAAAAACTGATGCCGATCGATTTCGCACT
>CAZVNK010000585.1:0-305 GCA_964628115.1 uncultured Ignavibacteriaceae bacterium
CGGTGCAGACGGTCATCAGGGGGTGGGCATAGGATTGACCGCGATCGTATTTCCAGTACGGCATTACGGCTGTTTCGGGATTGTAAGGCACACCTTCAAACGACGTGAACATGAGCCTGTTATTGGATGTAGATATCATCAGATCGACATCACCATCACCATCGAAATCACCGATCACGGGGTAGAAAGATTGGCTCGAGGAAGCCCCGATGGATAGATTGGTTTGCGTTATCAACGGCCAGCCATCCAGCACTTCTCCTTCCATATCCCAAGCATGTATTGTCGCATTGGAGTAATGCGCAAAT
>CAZVNK010000585.1:315-678 GCA_964628115.1 uncultured Ignavibacteriaceae bacterium
GCTATCAATATCGGTCATCACCAGACTGCGCGTCACGCCGACGGTAGGTATTGCGGCAAAATAGGCCAACGGACTGCCGGGGACAAAGGGTGTTCCATCAATGTTCCAGGCCATGATCGATCCGGTTGCAAGATCATAGGAACTTATAAAGTATTCAAGTTCCCGATCGCCGTCCATATCGCAGAAAACCGGATGATCGGGCGTCAGATAATCACCCATTTGCGTATTACGCGGCCACCCGGGAACGATATCGAGGTTCTCGTCCAGGGCGAAGATATAATGTGTTCCGTCGATTTGCGGCCCGCAGGTGGTCTCAATAATCTCTCCGTATATACCCATGACCACAAGTTCCAGGCGGCTGTC
>CAZVNK010000585.1:688-1661 GCA_964628115.1 uncultured Ignavibacteriaceae bacterium
CAAGGTCGATATCGACGGCGGACATGCTGTTGGCATTGAATCCAGATCCGTCTTCCAGATTAAGGTCAATACTGTCGATAATATTTCCGGCCTGGTCATACTTGTAAACAATATCATAGGCGCGGTATATCTCATCGAGGCCGTCCTTGTCGATATCGGCGGCGAAGAAGACCGCGAAGATATCGTTATCTCCGGCAATATCTGCTGATGGGGTCCCATCCTGTTCATATATAAAATAATGTGGTGTAGGATGCATACAGGTACTGTCGTCGCAATCACATGTATTCGGGAAATTGCCGGTAAAATAGTGTATCTCGTCATATCCATCCATATCGCTGTCCTTCAAAATAAGCGCCGGAAGCATATGATAACTACCCCAATAATAGCCATCGGTATAAGGCCCGGGGAATACATCAATTTCAAATGGAGCCGCGGCCGACGGATAGGCGTAGATTTTCGCCACCGTGTTATCAAGATAGGCGCCGATGGCCACGAAATCATCGAGGCCGTCACCATCGAGATTACCGACCGCAACCGGAACACGAAAATCGTAGTCGGGCAGGTCGGGCACGCCTTCGGTTTTTTTGGTGCCGTCCGGATTATAGAATCTCAAACCATTTTCGGTTCCGATAACAATATCGGTGATACCGTCATAATCGAAATCCCCGTAATTCGGCAGTGACGCCGCGGCTCCCGAAAGCGACACCGACCAGCCGTTATCGCCGCCAAAGGGATTGCGTATTTCTACTGTTGCGGTTGTGCTGGTTTCGAGGCCGTTGGTGGAATAAACCGAAATCCGGAGAGTATAGGCGACTTCGAATTCCTCACCCGAGGCCCAAACGCCCAGTTCGCCGCCGTCGATCACGGGAACACCGATCTCATCGAGCAACTCCCATTCGGTTGGATATTCATCTTCCCCGACTTCCAGCGTGTAATGGATGAAATCGGGACAGACGGCATTGCCCCTGATAAC
>CAZVNK010000586.1:0-1656 GCA_964628115.1 uncultured Ignavibacteriaceae bacterium
ATATCCTGCAATTCCTCAGCGGAGATATTTTTAAGAGGTGGATTGGTTGAGTTATTAGTCAATGAAGCCCACTCCCGAACAAGGCATTAAAAAAATGACTGGCTATGTTATGAATCTGTAGTTAAAAAGTCCCGGTGTTTTTAAAGATAATATCATTCCCGAAATTGGGCAAGGATATTTTTTATCGTATCTGGTTATAATTTTCACGGTCAAGAAAATATTGCTCTCCGGACCGGGAAAAGTTTTCTCGATCGGGAGTATTGCGGCTATCCCTGTAAATTGTCGGAATGGTTGTTAAGTCGATGCAGTGTATGATCTTGTGTGGCGCGATGTAATCGTTGGCACGCGTCATGCTTAAATATCTGTCGGAAAAATATAAACAGGTCTATTGGTGTATGGTTGAAGAAAACAAAAAAGAACCGGAAAAAGAGAAGGTCAACGATCGACGAGTCGTGCGGCGAAGCTGAAAGCGAAGCCGTTGTCAAGGTGTCGCTGATCGGGCGGTTCAAGAAATATCTCATTCCGGTCGGTTCGGCGGTTGTTTCGTTTGCAGTTGCCGCCGTCCTTTTCACTTTTGTATTGGATCGCGAGCCGAAACTCGATAATGAGATCGCATCCGATGTCCCGGTCGCGGTCGAATCAACCACGGATAACACAATGCCGACTGAGCCTGCCCCGGCTGATACACATCCACAGGCCGACAAAAAGGCGCAAAAGGATAAAATCGATACGGGCGAAACAGTCGACACGAAAGAATTCACCAAAGAAGATGTCGCCAGAATGGAAATCGATACTTCGGAAATAATGAAGGAACTCGATTTTCTCGTTGTGACACCCGAAACGGATGAAGCGGGTTTGGGTTTGAATCCGCAGGATTCGGTCGATACGCTTAGCTGGATCGAAAAAGAAATGGCCGATCTGGCCCTTGAAAAGAATACCATTGCAATACAGAGAAAAGAACTCGAAGCTTTACAGTATAAAATCGATCAGGGTCTTATCAAGATAGAACAGGCGGAGTCGACGCGGATGATAAAACTGGCGCGGCTCTATGACGGTATGAAGGCCAATGAGGTGACCAAGCTGTTCGCCAACCTGTCGGATGAAATGATTGTCTCGATCCTGCCGCGTATGAAAGCGGCCAACGCTTCGAAAATTCTAGGTTTGATGCCTCCCAAGCGGGCGGCGAGATTGTCCACCGAAATGGTATCGGTGCTGGAGGATTAATGTGACAGCCGAAGGCGGTAAGACGCCGGCGGAGGTTGCATCCGGTAAGCTGCAAGAACCGGTCGAGGGCGATTTCGCGAAGGCGCTTGAAGGCAATATGAAACTTGCCGACAAGTCCGAAACGAATGTTGTTACGGTCGAGAGCGGCGATATCCTGCACAATATTCTTCAGACGACCCCCGGAATTGGTGTCGATCTCGAGCTTTTGGCCGGGATCAATATCGATAAGAGCGGGCTTGCCGAGGCCGACAAACTGCTGGTCGATTCCGGCCTGTTGAAAGGCGACGGTAATACCGGTACGATGCCGGAGAATGTAAGGAATGATGCCGTTTTAATCGGACCCGAATCAAATATAAATGCAAATACAAATAAGATCGACGGATCATCGAATACGGTTTTGCACCTGTTAGCCGTTGCAAATGAGGCAGGCGT
>CAZVNK010000587.1:0-1655 GCA_964628115.1 uncultured Ignavibacteriaceae bacterium
GTTCCTTGGCGATTTCCGCCTGACGACCCCACAGCACGATATTATGCCACTCGGTCTTGTCCTGCATATTGCCGTCCTTATCGCGCCATTTTTCCGTGGTTGCCAGAGAAAAATTCGTCACTGCCTGTCCGCCCGGCGTGTATTTCAGTTCCGGGTCCTTACCGAGATTCCCGATAAGAATGACTTTATTCACTGAGGCCATATCGTCTCATCCTCTTTTCTGGTTAATGGTCTCCGCTTGACGAAAACAATATAAGCCGCTCCGCATCGCCTGTCAATGCGCCCGCCTCGAAATGTGATGTAAATGTGATTGATTTTTACTTGAATGTCTCGCATTGGAATTGTATGTTCCCTCCGGACAAAACAGACATGGATTACACAGGTAAAAACATAACTCCCGACGCCGGAACGCTATTTCTGGTGCCGACACCGATCGGCAATCTCGGCGACATCACCGCTCGCGCGCTGGAAATCCTCGAGAAGGCGGAGCTGGTCGCCTGCGAAGATACTCGCGTTTCGGGGCGTCTGCTCGCGCATTTCGGTTTAAAAAAGAAACTGATCAGTTATCACGATTTCAACGAGCAACAGCGCCTGCCGAAACTGCTGAAGGTCTTGCACAACGGTGGCCATATCGCGGTGATTACCGACGCCGGCGCGCCGGGGGTCTCCGATCCCGCTTATCGGATTGTCCGAGCCGCTGTCGATCACGGCATAACCGTCTCGCCGCTTCCCGGCCCGAACGCGTTGATTCCGGCGCTTACCGGTTCGGGCTTGCCGCCGGATCGGTTCTTTTTCGAGGGATTTTTGCCGCCGAAATCCGGCTCACGAAAAAACCGCCTGACCAAACTTCTTGATTTGGAACACACGTTGCTTTTTTATGAATCCCCGCATCGTATCGAGAAAACCGTCGGCGACTGTCTCGAGGTTCTCGGCGACCGGTCGGCATGTATCGCGCGGGAGATTTCGAAAATATACGAGGAGTACATTCGGGGGTCATTATCGGAACTTCTGGAAACAACCCGGCAACGAAAACTGAAAGGCGAGATCGTCCTGATTATAGCCGGGGCCGACAAAAAGAAAAAGTCGTGACAGAGCACGGTCGGTATCTGCTGTTCGACAAACTGGTTTTCGGTTATCTGGCTTATGTCGCGCTGCTGAGTCTGCTATTCGGTCGACCGCCGGCCGGGTTCATTGACGATCTGATAATAAACGCCCTGCTGGCGGGGATTATCGTTGCCATCGTTCGTCTGAATCGCTGTCATGACAACATCATCTTGCGACTGCTCAGATATGTGTACCCCGCGATATTTTTCCTGTATTTTTACAATCAAACCGGCGGCCTGATACACTTGTTTTTCCCGGAGTTTCTCGACTATCAACTGACCGCTTTCGAGAAATCGATTCTCGGGGTCAATCTCACGCTTTGGTTGGATCAAAACCTTGTCAATGTTTGGCTCAACGAAATCATCACGTGTTGTTATGTTTTATACTACCCGATGATCCCGGCGTTTTTGATATTCCTGTTCGTGAAAAAGCGCTATGACCTGATCGCCTCGTCGCTGGTGGCCATCTGCATCACGTTCTTTTTTTCGTATTCCCTGTTCTTTCTCTCTGGCATCTATAGTCTTCTCTATGTCTAGTAATTTCTCGTCGTA
>CAZVNK010000588.1:0-1653 GCA_964628115.1 uncultured Ignavibacteriaceae bacterium
TCACAAGCGTTTCTTTTTCCAGTTGCCGCGCCGAAACCAGAATAATAAAATCACGGCCTTGAAGAATGAGGTTATGGTCAGCGACCACCAGATGCCGTTAATGCCCCATCCGAGAGTCAGGCTGAACAGGTATGCCAGCGGGAGTCGCATAATCGACAGGGAACCGGAAATTATCATCGGCGGAACGGTGTTGCCGGCGCCTGAGAAGGCGCCCTCCAGCACAATTTCGATTCCCATGAAAATCTGCGACAGCCCGAGAATGATCAGGTAATCGACGGCGATTTCAAGGGTGGCGGGATCGGACGTGAAGATTCCGGCAATCAGTCGCGGGAAACTTATGAAAATCACCGACACGACAAAGGTTTCGGCGGTAATGATGCCGACCGTCCACCAGGCGCACCGGGCGGCGCGTTCCGGCTTTTTCGCACCGAGATTTTGTCCGACCAGAGTCGAGGCGGCCACTGAAAACGCCACCGCCACCAGAAATGACAACGATTCCATCCGGTGTCCGACCCCCATCGCCGCGCCGGCGGCATCGCCGTAATGATGCACCAGTTGAATCAGAAACCAATATATGAATACGAAGATCAAATTTTGCAGAGATATGGGCAGACCGATTTTGATGATCTTGCGAATCATCGTAAAATCGGTTTTTTCACGATACCAATCGCCCAAGGAGAAATCCAACTGGTTTTTATACAGAAGTATGATAAAGATGAAAAGGCACGCTGTCACCGATATCGAAGTGGCGATGGCCGCGCCGACCACACCCATCGCGGGTATCGGCCCCCAGCCGAAAATAAGAATCGGATCGAGAATGATATTGAGCACGGTCCCGGCGGCAAAGGCTATGGTCGGTGATTTGGTATTTCCGGTGGCGCGAAAAATCGCCCCGAGGGCGTCGTTGACAAACAGAAACACCATCGCCAGAAAATAAATGCGCAGATAGGGAACGCCGATCGCGATCACGTTGGGCGCGGCTTTCATGAAATCGAGAATCGACGGCGTCAATGTGAATCCGAGAAAACTGAATACCAGGCCGATACCGATACCGAGCTGAATCCCCTGCTTGGAGACGAATGCGGCGGTGGTGGTGTCTTCGGCTCCGACCGCCCGCGACACCAGCGCCGTCAGACCGGTGATGACGATCGAGATAGTGGCAAACACGGTCCAGGTCACGATCATCGAGGTCGTGATGGCGTCCTGTTCCGGAGTCCCCAGAAATCCGACCCAGAAATAGTCGGTAATGGACAGGGCCAGCTCCAGAAACATGGAGGCCACCACCGGCCAGGCCAGACGCAGGATCGTGGAGACAATCGGGCCTTCGGTAATGTTTTGGACTTTTTTCATGAGTTACGGACAGTGTCGTGAACGTATCGGCACGGACGGTCATTCGGCCGCGTTCACACGTTCCAACCAGTACTGCGGATTGAGCTTCTCCCCGGTCGCCCATTCCAGAATATGCGGCCAGTCGTGACGACGTCCGAACCGATAATAATTCTGCACGAGATAATGTCGAATCGCCTTATTGGCCGCGATTTTGTCGTTATCCTGCCTGATATGGTGATACATTTGGGCGGCAATCAACTCGCCGAGCAGATAGTTGTGGGCGTACAGGGGTCGGAAGAAATGATCTGCCCCGGCGGCCCAGAC
>CAZVNK010000589.1:0-1652 GCA_964628115.1 uncultured Ignavibacteriaceae bacterium
CCGTCCCAGATGGAATAAAAACCACAGTTTCTGCCCGGTACGAGCCGACGCCGCCAGTTGAAACAGCGCGAATTCCAGAAAAATCCCCACCAACCCACCGACACTCCCGGTTACTTTCATGGCCAGCCATTCCACCAGCGCCCAGAGAATGAAAAACGGTATGTACGTGACGACATACGCGCCTATCAGGGCCGCGAAATTCGGCTTGAAATAGGTCGACGCGGTTTTCAGGATTTCTCCGAACGGACGATCCGGATAAGCCGCGACCGCCGCGCGGGCGGAATCCGAAAAGATCGACGCCGCCAGTATAATCAAAAAGACGATCAGCAGTTTGCCGATCAACATGATCAAAGCGGCGGTTCCCATCAGGTTTTGTCCGGCAGTCCCGAACAGGTTGACCACGAACATTGACGATGAAAACAGCAAAATATACACGAGCAACATCAGCAGTGTGATTTTGACATGCGCCGTAAAACACATGCCGCACTCGGCGAAAAACTCCCGCCATTTGATCGGCGCAAAGTTGCCCGACACGATGGTATAGTACAAACCGCCGTTGATAAACTGCATGATCGCAAGAAAGATCACCGTCCCGGCTAGAATCATCAGGATAAACGCCGGAAGCAATTCACCGGAATTGCCGAACAACTCGAGAATAACCGACATATCCCAGTGCGTCATAAGTGATCGGGCAAACGAGGATCGCGCCAAATCGGCATTGACGGTAAACAGCAGTGGAATCACCAGCAGAATCGCCGGCAGGGCTTTCAGCAAATACAGCAGTAGCCAGAGCGGGCGGGCGGCGCGCAGATGCGTCAATTGCCGAAGAACGTCGCGCATCACCATCCCCCCACGGCGCTGAGTAAAGATTCGATGAGAAACATCACGCCCGACGACAACCGCAGGCCGGGCCGATTGTCGGTGGCCGCCAAAGCGGAGTTGTTCATTAGGTCGGCATCGACGGCAATGAGATGATCCGGATCGATGATTACTTCGCGGGCCGGCGACGGCGCGATAACGGTAATTCTTTCGGCTTGATACGTCGGCATCCACTCATAGTGCAGGGTGTCATCGTTATACAGGATGATTCGGTACGGAACGGCAATATCGAGATTTCCGGTGCCTGACAGGATAAAATCGATTTCGGCGGTGACACTGTCGACGCGGGTATTGGTCAACTCGCCGACGCCGTAATCGATCCGTTCCGTGCCGTCGAGCAGGGTTATCAAGACGTCACGGATTTCGCTTCCGCCGATTTCTTCTGCAAGGGAGATAAAATCATCGGTGTCGACATGCCCGAACCGGTAACGGATAAAATACTCGCGCCAAAAAAGTCCCGACAGTGAATCGCCGAGTAGGTTGTCGAAAGTATTCAGCGCCAATGCGCCATAACCGTATATCACGCCGAAGAAATCCGCGGATGAGAGAAAACTTTCGGCGGGACGATTGATTTTGCCGTGTCCGCCCGGAGTCCGCGCTGTCAGCCGCAGATAGTCGGGACTCGACAGTTTTATGCCGGCGATATTCATCAGACCGTCATCCTCACCCCAGTAGCGGTTAAAAACGCGGTCTGTCCAGAAGTTGGTGACGGCCTCATCCAGCCACGGTTCACGAATCTGATCCGACGCCACCATACCGTAAAACCACTGATG
>CAZVNK010000590.1:0-1648 GCA_964628115.1 uncultured Ignavibacteriaceae bacterium
TCGGTCGAAACCGCCGAATATAAACGCGCGGAGGTTACTTGATATGAATAAAACTCTGTCCGTGACTTTTGCCGTAATACTCGGTGTTCTTCTGCTTCCCACAAATGGCATCACATCACAAGGATCGGGAACCATTGCGGTCGACAATAAAATATATGATTTCGGCAGTGTTCCCATCGATTATCGTTTGGTGCATGTTTATACCATAACCAACACCGGCTCCGGGGATCTGCATATCACCGGTGTCGTTCCCAATTGCGACTGCACCATTACCGGCATTGTCGACACCGTACTGGCGCCGAATGATTCCACCGAATTGCGGATGTTGTTTCATACGCGGGATTATTACGGACAAACCAGAAAAACCATTGCCGTAACCTCGACCGATCCGGCCCAACCGGTTATCGAACTGGAATATCGCGCCAATATCGGTATTTTTCACCGGCTGTACACGGCCGAACCGAAATCGTTGTTCTTCCTGCCCAGTCCCAAGCATAAAAGCGTAACGATTAAGAATGCGTCCGACAAAGACGTTTCGTTTGCCATTGAAATTTCACGCGACTCTATTTTTACCGTCACGACCGAGTCTTATAACATAAAGGCCGGCAAGTCGGTTGATCTGGACGTTGCCCCCAAAATCGATCTTGGCAAGGGAAACCATTACGGGAATTTCACGGTCATTATCGATGAGGGCGAAACCACCTATCGCCTAACCGTCCCGATTAAAATTGTGCGCTATTAATCAATAGAGTAATCATAAAAAATGGTGAATACTGGCCTTGCCCCAAGCTAACCAATATTCACCAGAGAAGCTCACCCCCCAATTCGGGAATCAACCGGAAACGCGGAAACGCTACCGGGCAATCCCAAAATCAAGAGAGTAGATGCATATACCATTAATATAATACACGTGCCAAACCAAATAGGCAAGACTAATAATATGCCCGCGTAATACGTATAAAGAACTTCGCCCTAAATGTCCTTGAGAAATGACGTCAGATTGATTTTTTTATTGGAAATATCGAATTTCTTGCGAATGGTTTCACGATGTTTTTTAACGGTCGCCACCGTCACAAAAAGCGCATCGGCGATTTCCTGCGAAGAAAGCCCCGATTTGATCAGGTTGCATATCTCGACCTCACGCGGCGAAAGCCGCGCCTGCAAACGCATCAGACCGCCGGACACACTGGCCAGACTTTCCAGTCCGTCGATCACGAAACCATACAATCGCTTGTTGATTGTCCCGTCGGGCTTCAGCGCTTTTTTGAGTGCCGGAAGGAGATTCTGATCGACGTTTTTCGCGACTTCCTGCTTGATACTTTGTTTTTCCTCTTCAATATGCTCCAGCACTTCCTTCAATGCGATATTTTTCTCATGAAGCGCGATCCGCTCGCGATTTAACTGCTCGACCCATTCAATCCGTCGCAAATCCTTGGCAACGATTTCCACCAATTCCTCGAGAAACACAACGTCGTCATCGGTGGGCAGTTCCTGTTCATGACTTCCCTCCACCATCAGCCATCCGTCATAACGGTTTTCTTCATTCACAACCGGAATAAACAGACGGAATCCCGGCTCCTCGATTGAGGTCGTATCCCTGCCCTTCTGCTTGCGACTGCGTTCGGCATCCTGCCTCAATAATGCCCCC
>CAZVNK010000591.1:0-1647 GCA_964628115.1 uncultured Ignavibacteriaceae bacterium
GACTCATACGTTGATAGTAATCGACGCCGCCCTGCTTATCGACTGGGGATGGCATAAAAAAGTCGATCTGACCGTATTGATCCATGCCGGACTGGAAACCCAGATAAAACGCCTTCGTGCCAAAGGCTATTCTCTCGCGGAAGCCCGTCAGCGCCTGAAATCACAACTGCCGTATCGTACCCTTCGAAGTCACGCCGACGTTGCTATCCTGAACAACACCACCCATGCGAAGTTGGAAACAAAAATCCGCTACCTGCTTGATAGTCTGGCTAAAACCGTTTGACATGTCGGAATATCCCCGATATCTTCCTGTTCAAACCATTGAGATAATCATCGTACCCCGGAGGTGCCATGCCGCTGATAGATTCCCGAACCGGAAAAATAAGAAAAGACTATTCACCGGATGAATTGCGCGAACGTGCGCGATACATGCGTGGACTGAACCTACTCTCGCTCTGTTCGGCAAAATCCGGGCACTCCGGCGGTACCCTGTCAATGTTCGATATTCTGGCGGCCCTGTATTTGAAATTCGCGCGTCACGATCCGGCCTGTCCCGACTGGCCCGACCGCGACCGCATCATCTGGTCGGCCGGCCACAAAGCCCCCGCGCTGTACACCGCATTGGCGGTCAGCGGCTATTTCCCCGAATCCGACCTGGCGAAATTGCGCATGCTCGGCGCGCCGTATCAGGGCCACCCGCATCACAAAGACTGCCCCGGGGTCGAAATATCCTCCGGTTCGCTTGGGCAGGGAATATCCGTCGCGGTCGGCATCGCCCTCGCGGCCAAACTCGACCGCAAAGACTGCAGAATCTACACGATTACATCCGACGGCGAATATCAGGAGGGATCATTGTGGGAAGCCGCAATGGAGGCGGGCAATTTCAAACTGAATAATCTGATCACCATTCTTGATCGCAACCGTCTGCAAATCGACGGCCCAACCAAAAACGTGCAGTGCATTGAACCGCTGGCCGACAAATTCCACGCCTTCGGTTGGGATGTGATCGAAATCGACGGCCACGATATTACTGCCGTGCTTTCCGGTTTCGAATCAGCCTTACGATCCGAAACCAAACCGACCCTGCTCATCGCAAATACCGTCAAAGGCAAAGGCGTCAGCTTCATGGAAAACGCCGTCGGCTGGCACGGCAAACCGCCGAATCGCGAGGAGTTGGAAACGGCGCTCGATGAACTGGGCGTGCGTGATGAATTCGATATCGATGCATTCCTCAAAGTCGGCACGGACTATCAAATGCAAGTCGAATCGCGTCTGGATGAACGTCTTCCGAAATTCTCCCGCGATTTCTGGTGGAATGCGGGGGAGACGATGCAGGTCGTCATGGATCCCACCCGCAAGGGAATGGGTCGGGCGTTGAATGAGTACGGCGACGATGAACGCATCGTCTGCATCGGCGCGGACATTTCCGATTCGATCACCATTGCCGATTTTTACAAAAACCATCCCGAACGACAATCAAGATGGCTATCGGTCGGTGTCGCCGAACAGGGCGCAACCACCGTCGCGGCCGGTCTGGCAAAAGAGGGCAAAATCCCCGTGTTCGGTACGTACGGAGTGTTCTCCTCGGCGCGCAATCTCGACCAGCTTCGCGTTTCGGTCTGCTATGCCGACTACAACGTGCTGATA
>CAZVNK010000592.1:0-1645 GCA_964628115.1 uncultured Ignavibacteriaceae bacterium
CGACTGGGAATTGCCCAGGCCAATTCCGGAAAACTGGTGGCGGTGTTGCGGCGCGAAGCCCGCGAGCTGGCGGAAAAGCAAGGACGGGATTTGATCCTGATCGACGGGCCGCCGGGAATCGGCTGTCCGGTGATCGCCTCGCTGACCGGTGCGGGATACGTTCTGCTGGTGACGGAACCGTCGATGTCGGCCCTGCACGATATGGAACGACTGGTGAAATTGCTGGCGCATTTCAAGATTCCGGCGGGGATGTGTATCAACCGGTACGATCTCAACGATGAGTTGACCGAACAACTGGAACGATTCGCAATGGACAACCGGATCACTCTGCTCGGCCGTATACCTTTCGACCGCGCGATTACCGATGCCCAGGTGGCCGGAGAAAACATCATCGAACACGGCAACGGCCCGGCCGTGTCGGCGCTGAAAGCGTTATGGGTAAAATTGCGGGAGGAACTTGCACATATTCGACAGGATCAGTCAGGACAGACACAAAGAATAATCGATATACAGGATAACGTGGAGAAGTAATTATGAGGATCGCGATTCCGACAGCGGAGGGAATGCTCTGCCAACATTTCGGCCATTGTCAGCAGTTTGCCATCATTGATGTCGACACCGACAAAAAAGAAATTCTCAAAACGGAAATGGTGACCCCTCCCCCGCATGAACCGGGAGTCCTTCCCGGATGGCTTCAGCAACAGGGGTGCAATTTTATCATTGCCGGCGGTATGGGGGGACGCGCGATCGGCATGTTCAACCAGTGCGGCATCGGGGTAATCACCGGCGCGCCGCCGCAAAAGCCCCAGGACGTGGTCACTGCCTATATGAACGGCCAGTTGATAGCCGGAGGAAATCCCTGCGCCGATGAACACCCGGGATTTCACCAGGGCGGTCACGGCAAATGTCAGTCTCACGAGCGGGAATAAGTCCCGTCGCCAATTATTCGTAAAAAACCCTCTTTAGGGGATTGTCCGCTAGGTACGAAGGGCAGTTGTCATGACTGCCCTTCGCCTTCTTGAAGAACATTCGATTCGATTATCCGATGGCTTTCTTAACCGCTTCCAGAAGTTTGTCACGGTCGATCGGTTTGTCGAACACCGCGACCGGTTCCTTGACCGCCAGGTGACGACCGGGAATACCGCTGATGATGATAATGGGAATGACGCTGAATTTGTCATCGCGATGAATTTTGCGATAAAAACCGGTGCCGGTGTCGTTCGGCATCTGCAGATCAAGTGTGATCAAATCGGGATTTTCCGCTTTCAGGACTTCCAGACCGATCACACCGTCCGAAGCGGTGACGGTTTCATATCCCTCGGCCTTGAGAAATGTTTCCAGATAATCGCGCACGTCCTGCTCGTCGTCGATAATCAATATTTTCTTACTCATTGGTTTCCCTCCGGCGCATGCGGCCGTTTATTTTCCATATTAATAGGCCGTCGCGTTCCGGGCAAGGATAATCGCAGGCCGAACGGCAAAAAGCGAATTGCGGTGAACAGGCACTTTTTGTGTCGGCACTCGCGTTTTTATGATATATTACGCGATATGATAACGCGCAAAACATGAAGGATTCGACATTCAATGGACTTACCCTGTCTGTTCGTGACCGATATACACGGCAATATCGAACAGTACCATAAAC
>CAZVNK010000593.1:0-1642 GCA_964628115.1 uncultured Ignavibacteriaceae bacterium
ATGGACGGCCATCCGCTTGACGGTTCGCGTTCGATTTATTTCAATGCCGCGCGAGTCGACTGGAAGTTGCGGAATCGTCATAATCTGACGTTCTTTTATTCGTACATGCCGGAGGTCGATGACTATTTGCCGATCGTGCATGACCAAGAATTCCGGCTGATCGAACAGCCCGAAGAGGGATTCGGCGTGTATTATTCCGGCGGAGTCGACAAATGCGACATTGACGGGTATGTGATTCGCAAGAATATCAAGGCAGGCGACAATGACGGTCCGGAATCGGGAATCAACACGTTCGGGGCGCGTTTGCACTATCCCCTGCTCGACAGGCTTTCCGGCACGATCGAGGGAGCGTATCAATTCGGTGAGTACGACACAGTCGACCGCGCCGCGTACGGCGGCTATCTACATCTCGATTATCAAACCGGCTGGGCGTATTATTTTCCAAAAACTCTGACACTTGGCTCGGTGCTGTTCAGCGGCGATGATACCGAAACCGACAAATACGAAAACTGGGATCCGCTGTTCAGTCGCTGGCCGAAATGGAGCGAGTCGTACATTTACACGATGGTGAAAGAAGAGGGCGTGGCGTACTGGACCAATCTGGCATCGCTTTACGCCAGTGTGAAATTCGCGTTTTCGGAAAACGTCGGCGCCAATCTGGACTATCATCACCTGATGGCTCCGCAGTTGACCGATCCGTCACGGTCGTTTCCCGGCGGCGACGGTAAAAATCGCGGTGATTTGTTTATCGGGAAACTGACCTACCGTATCAGCAAACGCATGACCGGGCATGTTATCTGGGAGAGTTTTATCCCCGGGAGTTTTTATTTTACCGGTGCGGACAATTATACCTGGATACGAAGCGAGTTGTTGTTTGCGATATAGGCGCGGGATTTATTGCGATGGAAGTCTGGTGTAATCCAATTCCGAGCCCCATGCGGAATGCGGGATAAGAAAGATTACAAATGTCACCGCCGACGCGAGGACAATCCACCAGCGACCGCGAATAGTGGAATTTCCGTCGCTTGTCCGGGCGCGCCAGAGCGCGAGAATCCAGAATATCATGGCGAACGCGGTTTTGGTGTCGGTCAGGTCATGTCCCCACGGCCACCCGGTCCAGAATTCTCCGAAGGCGTATTTCTGCACGATCGGGCCGAAAATCAATCCCCCGATAAACATGATGGCGGTAGTCCATACGGTCAGCCGATAGGCGCGGTCGCGTTTGCACAACGCCTCGAAACCGGTGCGGGTCGCAAGAAGCATCGCCCCGAACATCAGAATTACATGCGGCACGATGACAACAAGCGGCACCGGGTCTTTGAAACGAATAATAATCGGCGTTTCGGTGAGTGGATAGATTTGATTGTCCCGGTCGCGCAAAAATACCTGATAGACGACTTTGCCCGCCGAAGGCTGTTTGGGAATGGTGACGCGCAGATGGTTGCCATCGCGCGTCAATTCCACACGGCTTAGGGTGTCATGGCTTTTATATCGCCGGTATTCCATACAGCCGGAGACGTCGGTATTCGATATGTCGATGGTCATGACGGCATCGTCAGTGGTTTCGTGCGTGCGCAGGAGTTTGTAGCCGACGGTTTCACCGGCAATTACGACCTCTCCCCGTATCGCGTGGGTCGGCCCG
>CAZVNK010000594.1:0-1634 GCA_964628115.1 uncultured Ignavibacteriaceae bacterium
GATCATATCGTAGCGGGTCGATTCCAGGGCACGTCGAAACAGTTTCGGAATCAAATCATCCTCGGTAACCAGCAAAACCCGACGACGGATCGCTTTCAGGGCGTTTTTCACGCGGGTGATAATCATCTCCGGTGTGTACGGTTTGCTGATATAGTCGCTGGCGCCGAGTTCCCGGGCATGGGTGACAAAATCCACACTGGCGCAAGACGAGCACACGATAACGGGAATATGTCGGAAGCGGAGATTGGACTGGAGGAATTTCAACAGTTCGAACCCATCCTGACCGGGCATGCGCAAATCGCAGATGATCAATGCGATTTCCGAGCAGGACTGCAAATGGGCAATCGCCCGGACCACGGAATTGGCGGTCAGCGGATGATAATCCTCCTTTGATACGATTATGGAGAGTAGTTCCAGCGTGGTGGGTTCATCATCGACAATCAGGATACATAACCGATTATCGGCATTGTAACGAACATGTTGTCTTTTGCTATCTTCGACAGATTTATCTGTATTCAAATCCTTAAGATCACAAAGTAATTTATTGCGATAAAAGGCTTTCATGAATTCCACCCTCTTTTTTTACAGAAAAGGCGCGACCCAAACTGCATTTGTTCCCTCAATAAGATACACACTTAAAAGCGTAAAAAAAGCCATTTATTAAGGTTTCATCTATTAATCGGCAGATTAGTGGATTAGCTTCAGAAAATAAATAGGATGCCATAATACAGGACAAAGATTATCTTATCGATGTCGGAAGTTCCATTAAACCGGGAGGCAATGATCATGTCGGTTCGAATAGCGCAACCAACACTGTGTAAATTTCTGGCATATATTCAACGCACGCGGAAGGATTATGCCGGATGCCGGATTCTGGATTGCGGTGCGGGAGGTGAAGCGCCCCCGCTGGCGCTTTTCCACGAACAGGGGCTTGAAACGCATGGGATAGATATCGACGACGAACAAATCGAAAGCGCGGTGAAATACGGCCGGGAACATGGGATGTTCCTGAACATTATCAAGGCGGACATGCGCAGGATTCCGTTTGGGGATGGATTCTTCGATTTCGTTTATGAATGCCAGGCGATGTGTCATCTGACCAAGGCGGGTATTCGGCAGACTCTCGCTGAAATGCGCCGGGTGTTGAAAGATGACGGATTGTGTTTTGTAACTTTTTTGACCAAAGACAACTGGCCGTTGGGCGGGAAAGAGATCGCCGAGGGGGAATTTCAGACTCATCATGAAGGCGAAGATTATGTCCACAGTTATTATGAGGACAATGAGCCGG
Organism: uncultured Ignavibacteriaceae bacterium; assembly: GCA_964628115.1. Lineage (GTDB taxonomy): Bacteria > Zixibacteria > MSB-5A5 > GN15 > PGXB01 > JAFGAL01. The sequence continues at coordinate 1,289 of CAZVNK010000594.1, forward strand.
AGGGTTCTTTGACCGGTTTTGAGATTCTCCGAAAGGAAAGGCGATCGATTTTATTTGCAAATGAGTGGGCGGAGATATCCGAGTCGGACTGGATGGAGTGGTACCATGACGACTGGACGGGTTTCACCCGAGATAGCTGGCGGGCGTTGTATCCTGACAGATTGAAAAACCGCCGGTTGGAGTTTCTGGAGTATATCGTGAAGAAGCAAGGGTGAGAATAAGAATGTCAGGAGGACACGCCTCCTGACCTACCCGGATTTCGTCATGATCAAGACCCGACGGAACGGTAAGAATGTCAGGAGGACACGCCTTTTGACCTACCCGGATTTCGTCATGATCAAGACCC
>CAZVNK010000595.1:0-1628 GCA_964628115.1 uncultured Ignavibacteriaceae bacterium
TTTCGCTCTCTCGAGAGTAAGGTCGGTCTTGCGCTCCATGTCGGCTACCTGACCAGCCGCGAGACGGCTCCGATTGTCGACCAGAGATCGAACGGCACCATGCGCGCCGACGGCTGGAACCGCATCCCGCTGATCCGTATGACCAATATCAATCTCGAACCGGGCGAATGGGAACTCGATGATCTTATCGCCGATACTGACGACGGTATCTTTTTCGATATGAACAAGGTCTGGTCGATCGACGACCGGCGCCTTAATTTCCAGTTCGGCGTCGAGTGCGCCTCGGAAATCAAAAACGGTAAGCTGGGCCGGATGTTCAAAAACCCGCTTTATACAGGCATGACGCCGAAATTCTGGAACTCCTGCGATGCCATCTGTAATAAAAATCACTGGCATATCTGGGGTGTCCCCAACTGCGGCAAAGGTGAACCGATGCAGACCGCCAGAGTGGCCCACGGGACCGCTCCGACCAGGTTCCGCAAAGTGAAAGTGGGGGTGAGCAAATGATAGGCAAAGATAAACTGTTTTCCACTTTCGAAAAAGTGGTCAAGTCAAGCAAAGCCGACGAAACCGAAATAGTCTACGTCGGCAGTGATTCCGGACTGACCCGCTATGCCAATTCGATCATTCATCAGAATGTCAACGAATCCAACGGAAAGGTCCTGATCCGCACAGTCCTGGGCAAAAAAATCGGGGTCGCATCCACGAATTCCCTGGCTGTTAACGATCTCAGGGCGACTCTGAAAAACTCGCTGGAAATCGCCAAATACCAGCGCGATAATAAGTACTTCGACGGTCTCCCGGGACCGGCCGAGTATGCCGAGGTTAATACTCATTTCGAGAATACGGCGAAATATGCGCCGAAGGACCGCGCCCGGATGGTGAAGAAGATATTCATTCGCGGCAACAGGCGCAAATACACCATGGCCGGAGCCTTCGCCACCACCGAAGGCGAGGTGGCCGTTTTCAATACCAACGGAGTTCGCTGTTATCAACCGCTGACCGCGGCGAGTGTTAATATTATTGCCATGTCGAAGGATTCCTCCGGCTATGCCATCGACCTGTCGCGCAATGTCGATAATATCGACCCGGTCGCGCTGGCCGATGTGGCGGTGGAGAAGGCGCGCCTGTCGCGGCGGCCGAAACCGCTCAAAGCCGGCGATTACGAAGTCATACTGGAACCGTCGGCTATCTCGGAAGTGTTCGAGTGGCTCAATTATGTTGGGCTGAACTCGAAATCATTCATCGAGAAGCAATCGTTCCTGGCCAAGAATATCGGCAAGAAGATCATGCACGAATCGGTAAGTTTTTATGATGATGCCAATGATCCCGATGGTGTTGCGATGCCGTTCGATTTCGAGGGCGTTCCCAAGAAGAAAGTCTATTTTGTCGAAAACGGTGTCGGTAAAGGCGTCGTCTGGGACAGAGTGTCCGGCAAAAAACAAGGTATCGAATCGACCGGTCATGCGCTTACCGCCGACGAACAGGGCCAGGGCGCATTCGGTTTGAATATTTTCGTCGAGACCGGCGACAAGACCACCGAGGAGATGATCGCCTCGGTCGAACGCGGTATTTTCGTAACCCGTTTCCATTATATCAACGGGCTGATCGATCCGCCCAATGCGGTC
>CAZVNK010000596.1:0-1626 GCA_964628115.1 uncultured Ignavibacteriaceae bacterium
GTTCAAGCTGTTCAAACTGACCCAGCCGTACTATTTCGCGAGACCGTCGGCGACTATCATCGAGGCGCGCCAGGAGGAGTTGATGTCCCGCTTGGGAATCAGGCTGGAAAATTTTACCGACGACGTGGAACAGGTGATCAATCGGGTGCTCGCGAAGTACTTCCCGGAGGACATGGATGAGCAGTTGCAAAGATTCCGCCGCCGTCTCGACAACGATTACGAGGAGCTGGCGAATTATATCGTGGAATTCGACGATCAGCTCAAGCCGATGACGGAACAGGTGTTCGGGAAAATCGATTTCGCACTCAAGGCGCTCGAAAAGAAAATATTCGGTCGGCATAAAAAGCAAATGAAGGACACCCGCGCGCAGATTTATCGTCTGGGATCGGCGCTGTATCCCAATCGCAATCTGCAGGAGCGGACGTTCTCCATCAATGATTATGTCGCGAAGTACGGGCCCGGCGTGGTGGAACATATTATCGACAAGCTGGCAATCGACACTATCGATCATCAGATGATTCCTCTCTCGGATTTTCGCGGCCAGGCATGAGAATCGGAATTACCTGTTACCCGGTCGCGGGAGGATCGGGCATTGTCGCGACGGAACTGGGACAGAAGCTGGCCGAACGCGGCCATCAGGTACATTTTATCAGTTACGCTCTGCCGTTTCGACTGGATACGTTTCAGCCCAATCTGTTTTTTCACGGTGTCGAAACGACGGCTTATCCGCTGTTCAAACATCCGCCGTACACACTGGCGCTGGCGACCAAGATGGCTGACGTTGCCTGCGAGAACGAGCTGGAAATCCTGCACGTGCACTATGCCGTCCCGCACGCCACCTGTGCGTTTCTGGCCAAGCAGTTGGTTACGTGCAAAAAGCCGAAGATTATTACCACGTTACACGGAACCGATATCACGCTGGTCGGATCCGATCCGTCGTATTTCGATATTACCAAGTTTTCCATAGAGGCATCCGACGGGATCACCGCGGTTTCGAAATATCTGGCCGACGAAACCATCGAGACCTTCGAAATCGATCGCGATATTCGTGTGATTCATAATTTCTTCGACGACCGGCGTTTCAATCCACAAACCGAATTGTGTTGCAAACGCAATGTTTTCGCCAGGCCGGGAGAGTTCGTCATATCGCACCTTTCCAATTTCCGACCGGTTAAGCGGACACTCGATGTTATCGCCATTTTCGACCGCATTCAGAAAGAGCTTCCGGCGCGATTGTTGCTGATCGGGGAAGGCCCCGACGTCGTGCTGGCACGCCGTCAGGTGAAAAAGAGAGGCCTTCAGGATAAGGTCGTGTTTTTGGGTAATCAGGATCGAGTGGAGGCGGTGCTTCCGCTGTCCGATTTATTTTTATTGCCGTCGGAGGAGGAATCGTTCGGGCTGGCCGCGCTGGAGGCGCTGGCCTGCGGGGTTCCGGTAATCGGCACCACCAATACCGGGCTGGTCGAGGTGGTCAGTCACGGTGTCGACGGTTTTCTCTTTCCGGTCGGAGATACCGCCGCCATGGCCGAGGCGGCAGTCGGTCTTCTGGCCGACCGCGAGCAGTTGGACAAGTTCAAGGCGGAGGCGGCGCGCCGGGCGCTGGAACGGTTCAACGCGAACAAAATC
>CAZVNK010000597.1:0-1619 GCA_964628115.1 uncultured Ignavibacteriaceae bacterium
ACTTTATTAATTTGTTAGAGGACAATTAAAAATGGCATCGCAAAAGAAAAAGAACGGAAACGGCGAGAAAAAACGCAAACTGCTGGGGATACTGCTGATTCTCTTTGCGGCCCTACTGCTCATCTCGCTGGTGACGCATTCCGGGTGGGATGATCGGCGCATTACCTCGCAGGATAATCCCCTCAAAACCGCGTTCCGCAATCAGGTCGGTGCGGTCGGGGCCTATACCTCGTATTTATTCTTTTTCTTTTTCGGGTGGTTGTCCATCTTTGTCCCGTTTGTTTTGGTGCTGGGGGCTTTTCGCCTGCTGAATTTCTCTTGGCGGCAAAAAGTCACGCCCGCCTTCTGGTTTGCCTGTTCCACCTGTATTCTGGTAACCATGATGACCAATGTCTATTTGATTCATCATGCCATAGTACCGATATCATATCCCGAAACCAACGGTGGCTATCTCGGATATTATTTTTCGCTTCTTTTTATCAAGATCGTCGGATCCGCGGGGTCATTTGTCATCCTTGGAACCGGCATTATCGCCTGGCTGGTGGTACTTGGTTATAAGTATTCAGCGCTGACCGAACGACTCAGCATGCCGTTTGCCACTGCGTTGACGCGGCTGGGCAACTGGGCCAAAAAGATTCCGGGACGCCTCTGGGAGTTTGCCCGCGACCTGTTTCATCGTGAGCCGAGTTAAGAAGATGAGTGGGAAGAAGCCGCTTCGCCGGCTTCGCCGCCGCTGGAATCTCCGGCAACGGCTTCCACTTCCGATTCGTCGGGATACGATAGCCCGCCGTCGCCCGTAGAGTCGAAAAGACAGAAAGGCAAACGAAAAGTCACGATCGCCAGGAAGGCCGCGCTTATCGGCGTCGAAACCAAGGATTACAAATTTCCGGGACTTGATCTGCTGGCGGACAATCCCGAACCGGGACTATCGGTCAGTCCCGATGAATTGTCCTTCACGGCCCGCGCCCTCAAAGAAACGCTGGAAACTTTCGGTGTTCGCATCGAAGGCGAAATCGAAAAACGCCCCGGGCCGGTTATTACTCGTTATGAATTCAAACCCTCGGCGGGGGTGAAAGTCCACCAGATCACCAATTTATCCGATGATCTGGCGCTGGCGCTTAAGGCCCGACGCATTCGTATCGTGGCGCCGATTCCCGGCAAGGCCGCGATCGGTGTCGAGATTCCCAACCGCAATCCCCGCATGGTGTATCTCAAGGATATCCTGGCGTCCGAGCAATACGGCGACACCCGCATGCGACTGCCGCTGGCGCTGGGCAAGACCATTTCCGGCAAACCGTTCGCCGCCGATCTGGCAAAAATGCCGCATCTGCTCATTGCCGGTGCGACCGGATCGGGAAAATCAGTGTGCATCAACGTGCTGATTACGTCGCTGATGTACCGCCTGCCCCCGAAACAATTGAAATTTATCTTCATCGATCCCAAGATGCTCGAACTGACCATGTACGGCGGTATTCCGCATTTGGGACGGCCGGTCGTCACCAATCCCAAACGGGCCGAGAAAGTCCTTTCGGATGCCGTGGTCGAAATGGAAAAACGATATAAAAAGCTGGCCGGGCAATCGGTACATGGCGCTTATCCAGCCCCAGAATGCCGTAGAG
>CAZVNK010000598.1:0-1617 GCA_964628115.1 uncultured Ignavibacteriaceae bacterium
ACGCCCAGCAATTGCCCCACCTGATCAAAATAGATGTCGCACGATCGCTCGATTGCACCGTACACGTCCAGCTTGCCGTGCCCTCCCAATTCCCAGCATCCGAATAACCGGTCGCCGAAACGCATTTTCCCCAAACAGGGCTTGAACATGGTGCGGTCGGTCATAATGCCCATTTCCAGAGCCGCTCCGGCCGTAATCGGCTTGGAAGTCGAGCCGGGCGGATACAGTCCGGCAATGGGCCGGTTGAGTAACGGATGATTGGTATCGGATATAATTCCCTGCCAGATATCCGGTGGAATCACGCCGGAGAAAATATTGGGATCGAAACCGGGAAACGAACCCAGCCCCAGAATCTCACCGTTGCGAGGATCCATCGCGACCACCGCCCCGCTGAATTCGAGACTGTCGAAACTCTCGGAGATGTACTGTTGCAGGTGCTTGTCGATGGTCAACACGATATCCGAACCGGGAACGGCGGGTAATTTTTCCTTGCCGGCATACGACCCGGTAATTTGTCCCTTGGCAGAGATTTCAAGATAATCGGTTCCCTCCATCCCCCGCAAATGCCGGTCATACGCCTTCTCGATGCCTTCCTTGCCGACCATACTCCCCGCGCGATATCCCTTCCGTTGTTCTGACTTGATATCCTCGGGCGACACTTCGCCGACGTGTCCGATAAAGGCTTCCGCGGAAATTCCCTGATCGTACCGCCGGACCGATTCGACGCTGTATGCGATCACGGGATAATACTGTTGCTGTTCCTCCAAAATCGAAATCACGTCGATCCCCAAACCGCGTTTGATCGGCGAGGGAATATAATCGCTTACGAAATTACTGCGGGCGCGCTTGTTGATCATGGCCGTATCCATGTCAAGCAACTGCGAAAGTCGTTCGGTGGTGACATCGGGAACGCGTTCGAACGGCACGATAGAAACCGTGAACGACACCCGGTTGTCGGCGATAACTTCATGATGACGGTCGTAAATCAGACCGCGTTTGGGAATGATCGGAGATATGCGAATGCGGTTGTTTTCCGATTCCTCAAGGTACTTGTCATGTCGAAGAACCTGATGATAAAACAATCCGCCCACGATAATCAGCAACAGCAGGATCACCAGGGCGCCGGCGATTCTGACCCGGGTATCCTTATGCGTTGTCAGTCCGGTCATATTAAAACAGGGCTTTTAGTTTTTCCCAGGTTAAGCGGCCGTCCCGCCACAATAAAAACAACCAGCCGAACAGCAAAGTATAGACGGTTCCCGGAATCACCTGGCGGATCAACATCAGCGTGAAGTCGCTGGTGGATAGCACCACTCCGATGATAAGGTGGTGCAAGAAAATAAATCCGCCCAGCAAAAGCAGACGCGAGGTGAGCGATTCCAGATTCATCCGCCGACTGCACTGGTGAATCGCGAGAGCGATTACGCCAAGCACGAACATCTCCCACGGCATCAAATCAAGCCGCAGAGAACCGGCCACGATCCCCACCCCCATCGCGAACCAAATCGCGACCAGATCGCTTTTGTACAACGCCACCAGAATCACCAGCAAAGCCGCCAGGTCGATACTCACTCCCCGTATGGAGGTCACATCGGAAAGAATGGTGATATGCAATCC
>CAZVNK010000599.1:0-1607 GCA_964628115.1 uncultured Ignavibacteriaceae bacterium
GGTCACTCCCTCGCGCATGAGATAGCTGTATCCCCGGTCATACCAGTATTTGATCGCGACGGCCGCGGCCACCGGGCCGCAATAGTAATCGCCGTCGGTTCCGCCGCCGTAGACGGCCTGATTCAGAGCGATGACTGACTGTTCATAGGTCATGGCGGCGTCCTTGCGCTCAAAGACGACTTCGGTGATATTCTCGTCCGGCGACAGCACCGTCAGGGTGTACGGTGTATGAATTTTATCGATATACGCAAGATCGGCGAAAGTCATCGATGGCGGCGTGGGATCGACATACACCTGCAGGGAATCGCCTGCGGAACGCCAGAGTGTGTCGAATACCGTGGCTTTCAGGCGGTAGGTTCCTTCGGTCAGCGACGTGTAATCCCATGCGGTGCTGAATCCGGTTCCGCTTCCGGCGGCATCGACACCGTTGCGAAGCGGACGGGTCTCGTCGTAGTCATACGTGATCTGCGTCCATCCGCCGGTGCCCTTGTAGTCGAAAATGACATAGTCGATAATGCCGCTTCCCGAGGTTTCCGCGCCCCAGATGACCACGTCGCCCAGCATCAGGCCGTTGGCCTGCGGCGTCAGCAGGGTGATCGACGGTTCGGGGTGATCGTCACCTCCGCCGCCACCGCCGGTGGTTCCGGAAGAATACAATACCAAACGACCGGGAAAGCTGAAGTAGGTATTGTTGTTTACGTCGATGTACCCGTAATTTTCATCCCAGATATTATAACCGGTACACAACACCGGATATTCGTCCGTGATCAGGTCTATCGTAACACCATCGGCAAGGACGTCGATATAAAATCCGGCGAAATACGGTTCATTCACGACCGCCGCTGAATCCAGAGGTATGGATACCAGATACAATCCCGAATCGGGGACGGTTAACGCGTATGATTGCGAGATTGAAAGCAATGCGCCGGGGAAAGGGCAGGAGGGATCGGTATCATCCACCGATTCCACGTCGACCGACACGGAGAATTCACAAGCCTGGTGGATGTGCATGGCAATATGCACTTCCTCGACGGAAAACGGATAGGGATCGGTACAGGTTTGCTCCGGATCCTGATATGATTTGTATAATTCACTGCCTTCGACCCAGCTCTGTATGAAATACATCAAATCCTGATGATGCGCGACGGTGCAGGTGTCGCCGGTAATCAGCCGGGGATTGTCCTGCAAGGCCCGTACGATCGGCATCTGGGTTGGTCTGAAGGCGGCGGCGTTGTTCTTGGACGTTGCCGCGAAAGCCGATGCGGCCAACAGCACGCATACGGCGATAAACGCGAGTTTTCTGCCCGGCATGCAAAACTCCTTTTCGCAAAAAATATTCTCTTTCTCTTGATATCGAGCGTATTTTTGGTGTTGAAGGTGTACAGGTTCTCCATTTGTCCGGTTTAATCGCGGCGCTTTCACCCGAAACTGGAACTTTTTGCCTGGAGCTGGCCAAAGCCGCAAAGAAAACAGGCACCGTCATATCTTTCGACCTAAACTATCGCGCTTCGTTTTGGAAAGGACGCGAGAAAGTGTTGAAAGATATTTTTTGTGAGATTGCCGAAGTATCTGACATTCTGATCGGGAATGAAGAGGACTTCCAGCTG
>CAZVNK010000600.1:0-1606 GCA_964628115.1 uncultured Ignavibacteriaceae bacterium
CTTCGCGTCCACGTCGAAAATCTCGCCGTCGATCATCAGACGACCGCGCCCCGACATGATATAATTGACATGCTCCCAGTCGTGCTTGTGCTTGGGGGTGTTGCCGCCGGGAGCGATCTTGAATACCCGCATGGTGTATCTGTCCCAGCCCTCGGCTTTCCCGATCGGGACTTTCTTGGTGACCTCGCCCGCGACCCCGTCCATCTTGACCTTTATCTCCGCAACGTCGGCATATTTGCGAACCGGCATGGTTATTCTCCTTTCGAATCTCGAATTATCCCAATGTAAATGTCTACCCCGTTAATGGCAAGAAAAGGTTTTTTGTTTCCCATATTTACGATATTGTGTAGATTTCAGGCTTAATTATGACTTTGACAATCGAACATATTCGCCGTAACGGCAGTTTGTGCTATCTTTCGGTCACCGGCGGCGAGGGCGACGTGGTCGTGCTGGCAGTGGTGGCCGAGCAGTTCGGCCTCAAAGCCGGCGTCTCGCTGACACTCGACCAGCTTGAGCAGGTGCTGGAGGTATCGGACCACAAACGGGCGGATAATTACGCCACCTACCTTCTCTCCCGTCGGAATTATTCGGTCGGGCAGATGATTCGCAAACTGAAACAAAAAGGCTACGGCGAACCGATTCTCAAACGGGTCGTCGGGGATTTTCTGGCGATGGGGATGCTCGACGATTTGCAGTTCGCGCGGTCGATGGTGGAGTCGATGCTGGCCCGCAAACCGGCCGGGCGACGGTATTTGATCGGGCGATTGCGTTCGAGTCTGGTCCCGCACAAAATCGCCGAAAGCGTGGTCGATGAGTATTTGGAAGAAACCGACGAAACCGAGATGGCGGAGCAATTGCTCAAAGCCCGCTGGCGGTATTTATCCAAATTTGATCTTGAAACGGCCCGAAGGAAAGCGTATAATTATCTGTCACGCCGGGCAATAGGCTATACCGCGGCAAAACAGGCATTTGAACAGCTTGCGAAAGAGGAGGCCGATCATTAACGCGTCCGATATCAGACAATCGTTTATAGATTTTTTCAAGAACGACGGACATAAAGTGTTCCCGTCATCGCCGGTCATCCCGTTCGATGATCCGACGATTATGTTCACCAATGCCGGGATGAACCAGTTCAAGGATATTTTTACCGGTAAAAAGAAAGCCGAACATCCGCGCGCGGTATCATCGCAGAAATGCATGCGGGCCGGCGGCAAACACAATGATCTGGAAAACGTGGGGCGAACCGGCCGTCATCATACGTTCTTCGAGATGCTGGGCAATTTCTCGTTCGGCGACTATTTCAAGGAAGAGGCGATCAAATATTGCTGGGACTGGGTGACCAAAGAGCTTAAACTTCCCAGGGATAAGCTGTACGCGTCCGTGTATCTCGATGACGATGAAGCGTTTGCGCTCTGGGGGAAAATCGCGCCGGAGTTGAAAAACGGCCGAATTCTGCGATTCGACAAGAAAGAAAATTACTGGTCGATGGGCGACGTCGGCCCATGCGGCCCCTGCTCGGAAATCCATTTCGACCGGGGCGAAAAATACGGAACCGGCCCCGATGCGGTGGTCAACGGCGAGTCCGACCGGTTCGTGGAAATCTGGA
>CAZVNK010000601.1:0-1586 GCA_964628115.1 uncultured Ignavibacteriaceae bacterium
GATCGTGAATGTTTTCATGAAACCTCCTGCTTGTGCTGTCGCATTCCTATGATTCGGCGGGTCGGGCAAAAACAATCGCAGGAACGGATGTATCGTTCCCGGCGACGGTGGGTATTCGTTTGCACTCGATACGCGGCAAACATGGCGTGGTTTAATGGTATCATCCTTCTCTTAGCAATAGAAGAAAAGCCGATGGGGCGGCATATGCGGTCGCCCCACCAACCGATTTGTTTTCATAACTTACGGGCACGATGGCGCCGGTCCCTGCGGAGTTCCGTAGATATAGTCGATCAAGTATAAAATATCCAACAAATTGACACTGCCGTCGGCTTCGTTGACATCGGCGGATTCCAGCGGATCGGGAGCCGGTCCCTGCGGTGTGCCGTATATGTAACTGATCAGATGCAGAATATCCAACAGGTTGATGTCCGTGTCACCGTTGGCGTCGCCGCAGACGAATGACGCTGAAACCGTCAGCGTGAATTGCTTTTCATCGGAACTGCCGGGAGCATCCGAAACGGTTGCCCAGAACGAGACATCGTCCGAACCGATGGGGGTTCCGGACAACAGACCGTCCGTTGACAGGTTCATGCCCTTGCCGGAAAGATCATCGTTTTTGTCGTTCCAGACCAGCGTTCCGGTTCCGCCGGTAGCCGTCAATTGATGAGAATAGGCTTCACCTTGAACCGCAGTGGGAAGATCAACCGTAGTAATGGCGACGGCGGGATTGATCGTTATCGCAAAAGCTTCTTCATCGTAGCTACCCGGCTGATCCACGGCTCGCGCGGTAAAATTCAGAGTGCCGTCGGACGTCGGCGTGCCGGAAACCAGACCGGTCGCACTTATGGTCAAACCGGTGCCGTCCAGATCGTTATTCTTGTCGGTCCAGCTTAAGGTTCCCGTGCCTCCTGCGGCTTCCAACTGCTGTGAGTAGGCAATACCGACTGTGGTCGCCGGAAGCGTCGCCGGTGTGATCGTCACGGGCGCGCTGATCGTGAAGCTGTAAGGCTTTTCATCGGTACTGCCGATGGAATCGGACACCTGCGCCGTAAACGAGACCGTTCCCTCCCCGGTCGGCTTTCCCGAAAGTAAACCGCCGGATGAAATCGTCAAACCGGTGCCGGGCAAATTCGAATTTTTATCCGTCCAACTCAGTGTTCCTTCGCCTCCGGTGGCTACCAGTTGCTGAGAATAGGCGACACCGGCGGTCCAGCTCGGCAGGGATGAGGTCACGATTTGCACCGGAGTGCTACCGGTATTAACCGGCGGAAGCGCGATGGCATCCACCCAGCCACAATCGGAACCGGATGAGAACGAACCGTCTTTGATATAGCGCCACTTGAACGTATGCGTTCCGGCGGCGACTTCGTATTCGGCCACTGTCCAGCCGATTTCACCGGACCATTGGTTTTTCAGGGTGTTGTCTATATAGAAGCGTAAATAATCCCAACCGGATTCGGAAGAGACTTTGTAAACGAACGAAATCGTGCCGGGATCGGTGACCTCCAGCGTGATTGCCATCTGTGTGGAATCACCATGCGTGATCGCTCCTGATTTGGCACAATACACGCCCTGATAGGGATTGA
>CAZVNK010000602.1:0-1298 GCA_964628115.1 uncultured Ignavibacteriaceae bacterium
TACACACGTCGCTTCCGCCGCGATTTTCATATTCGGCAACATGTATTGTTCTCCGGCTCGCTAGTAATACCGTTTCGTGGTGTTGCCGATGCGGGTCGAGTCGACCAGATAATCGGGCGATAGCGCCAGCGCGAAATCATGCGCCGGGCCGAACCGGTAACGATACCGGGTTGTCTCGCCCCGGTCATTGCGCGTGTCCGGCGGGACGGGCGCGGCGACAATCATGCCGGAAGGAACAGCCAGGTCCATGTCATAGTACAAAAACGGCCCCACCAGTTCGGCATGCGCCCGGTAATCGGGATTGTACCAGGCCCCATCGTCGCGCAACAGCGCGGGAAACGGAAACCAGCCATCGAGCAGGTAATCTTCACCGAAGTACAACAATCGATCCCCTAATCGGGGAACGCGCGTGGTGAAATAGACGCGAACCGTATGCCCGTTGAGAGGAATATCGTTTTGCGGTTGGAGTCTTCCCCGCGTGTAGTCGACACATACCTGTTCGGTGATATCGGCATCATCGAGAAAAGCCGAATCGACGGTCATACCGCCCCATTCGCCGGTTTGTTCGAAGATATTTATCAGGATTCGTTTCGACTTGAGATAGGGCGACGTGTCGGAGGCGTACATGTTCGGCACAAGCTGGAATTCGAACGTTGCGGTTTTAGGGGTATCCGGCAGACGGTAGGTCATCACGCCGACCACCTGCTTGAGCAAAGTGTCGAGTTCGGCGGTTACGTGCAGGGTATCGGCCGCGATGGCGGTAACACCCGGCAGTAACAAAAGACAAAAGACAAAGACGAATCTAAACGACATCATTAACCAGTGATCCGATTCCCTCGATACGGATTTCCACCCGGTCGCCGGCGTTCATGGGGCTGATTCCTCGCGGCGTCCCGGTGGCGATCAAATCGCCGGGAAACAGAGTCATGACTTTGGAGATATGACTGATCAGAATCGGAACCGCGAAAATCATTTTGGAGGTTCGCGACGACTGCTTCAGTTCACCGTTGAGAAAAGTCTCGATCAGCAAATCCTTGAAATTGAGATCACGCGTGACCCACGGCCCGGTCGGACAAAACGTGTCGAATCCCTTGGCGCGCGTCCACTGCCCGTCCTTGCGCTGAAGGTCGCGGGCGGTGACGTCATTGATGCAGGTGAATCCGAAAATGAAGTCTTCGGCCTCGACCGGAGCGACGCGCCGCCCCTTGACCTGGGCACGCACCAACCCGTTTGGTGCCTTCGCCAGTGTGAGTTTGAATCCGGCCCTTCGCCGCCCGCGGATGCTTTTCTTTCTCTAC
>CAZVNK010000602.1:1308-1568 GCA_964628115.1 uncultured Ignavibacteriaceae bacterium
CCTCGTAATCGACGCGTTCGGACATCGGCGGCCGGATGATTTTTGCCCCGGGGCCGATCAGGGCCGACGGCGGTTTGGAAAACAGCAACGGTTCATCCGGCGGCTTGTCGGCGGACTGGGATTCATCGACATGTTCTTTATAATTCAAACCGACACAGATGATTTTCGACGGCGCAACCGGCGCCAGCAGACGTACCGACGACGGTTCATGTATTTTCCCGGATTCCTCGATGCCCAACGCGGGATTCTGGGTCAGGCCG
>CAZVNK010000603.1:0-1567 GCA_964628115.1 uncultured Ignavibacteriaceae bacterium
GGGGCGCGTGACCAGCGCCCGCGCAATGGCCACGCGCTGGCGCTCGCCGCCCGAGAGCTCGCCCGGGCGATGCTGTAGCCGCGCGCCCAGGCCCATGCGCTGCAACATCTGCGTGGCAACGGCGTGCGCCTGTTCGGCCGGTGCGCGGCGGATGCGACGGCGGACAGTGTGTGTGCCTGGATTGACCGCGGATGCGGTGACCCGGGGGGACGGTTCTGGGTGCTGGACCCCATCGACGGCACCAAGGGCTTCCTGCGCGGTGATCAGTACGCCGTGGCGCTGGCGCTTGTTGTCGGGAATGATATGAACGATATGTATGCTTCGGCGCAACGGGCTCTTCAGCGTTACCACAGCGTGACGTCGGTCGAGGACTATTACAGCTCGCTTCCGGAGACGTTCGTCCTGCACCAGAATTATCCGAATCCGTTCAATCCCAGCACCACCATCGCGTTCGATCTGCCGCGCGCCATGACAGTGGAACTGACCGTGATCAACGTGCTGGGGCAGGAAGTGACGACGCTTCTCGACGAGACCATGTCCGCCGGGACGCAGAGCGTCACCTGGGACGGTATCGACAAAAGCGGACGGCCGGTGGCGTCGGGGATGTATTTCTATCGTTTGAAAACCGATTCCGACGTGCAGACCAAAAAGATGTTGATGCTCAAGTAAGCAGGGAACCAGAGGAATACGTGATTGTCTCGAGAAGACATCCAGTGAGAAAGGCATGATACGATGATACGGGCGAAAGGATATCGGATTATAACGGCGGTGATGGTGATGATCTTTTTGGGATTGTCGTCGGCATACGCCGTCCGTCCATCGGATGACGTTCTGCGGAAACTCGCCGATGAAGGCAAACTCGACGAATATATCGCGGCCATGCAGGACGCCAAGGCGCGCGGTATGAATACTCCCACGTCGCGGATGCGTTCGCGATCGCTGGCGCTGGGAATCGAAGACGACACGGTCGACACGGTGCGGGTATGTGTCCTGCTCGTGGATTTTTATGATAAGCAGTACACCGACGGGTATCTCGCGGCGACAACGACGCAGTTCGATTCGGTGCTGTTTTCCACTGACTATTACAATCCGACCGGTTCCATGACCGAATACTACATGGAAAATTCCTACGGAAAATTTTACATCATCGGCGATGTTTACGGCTGGTATCGTATGGCTAATGCCTATTCTTACTATGTCGGCAGTAACCACGGTGGGGGCGTGTATCCCGCGAATACGCAGGGACTGACAATCGATCTCGTTGCCCTGGCCGATAATGACATTGACTTTTCTCAATATGATTACAGTGGCCCCGATGGTTACCCGGACGGTGAGGTCGACGGGCTGTTTATTGTCCATGCCGGAACGGGGTATGAAGAGTCCGGCAATGACGGCGAAATTCATTCTCACATGTGGTGGTTGGGCACGAACAGCATCAGTGTTGACGGCGTGACGATTGACAAATACACCTGTGAGCCGGAAGAGTCGGCCAGTTCGGGGGGCATTTCGCCGATCGGTGTGTTCTGCCACGAATACGGTCACTTTTTGGGGCTTCCCGACTTGTATG
>CAZVNK010000604.1:0-1562 GCA_964628115.1 uncultured Ignavibacteriaceae bacterium
AGAAAAGAACCGGTAGCGACAGATAGTACACCAGAAACGTAAAAACGAGATACAGCGTCAACATACGCCCAACTCCCGGATCGCATCGGCGGCGCGTCCGGCGGCTCCCGGGCCGCCCAGCCGATCGACAACCGCGTTGAGTTTGTCTACGACACCGACGGACATTTCCTCATCCCTGAGAAAACGGATGGCCTGTTCGGCGATGTGCTTCGACGTGGCTTCTCCCTGTATCAATTCCGGCACGATACTCTCCCCGACAGCGATGTTGATCAAACCGATATGATCGATTTTCACCAGCCGCCGAGCGATAAGATATGTCAAGAGACCCGTTTTATACAGGATAATCATCGGGCGTCCGACAATTCCCGTTTCCAGCGTGGCAGTACCCGACGAAGTCAGCACCAGTCGGCTTTGCGCCACCAGTTCACGGGTTTTGCCGAAGACCACTTCGATTGTTGAGTTTGCGTTTCTGAGATACGGATTATAGTCGATATTGCCCTTCACGCCCGCCACGACAAACCGGTACGAACCGGTTGCGGAGATTTTCTTTGCGGCGTCAAGCAGGGTCGGCAACATCCGTTGCACTTCCTGCGGGCGCGATCCCGGCATGAGGACGATCAGATCGGAGTGTACGTCGTACGGCGCTTTAATATGCGCCTGATCCATATCATCGAGCAGATAATGACCGACAAACCGGTTCGGCACTCCGGCGGAGTCATACAGCTTCGTTTCAAAAGGAAGAATCAACAGCATCATATCGACCAGGCGTTTGATCTGCTCGATACGTTTTCCGCCCCATGCCCAGATTTGCGGTGAAATGTAATACACGATCGGGATTCCCAGGTGCTTGATCCGTTCGGCCAGCCTGAGATTGAATCCGGGGTAGTCGATCAGGATAACAGCGGAGGGTCGGCCGTACTTGATACTCATGACCGCTTCATTCAACAGACGCTTGAAAAAGAAAAACTTGCGCGCGACTTCCCAGAATCCCAACACCGCCAATTCGCCACCATGGATCAACTGGCTCTGTCCGGCAGTATACATGCGATCACCCCCCAGGCCGATAAATTTCAGCCGGGGATTTCGTTCCGCCAGTTCGTGTATCAGATGTGATCCGGCGATGTCACCCGAAGGGTCGCCGGCGGAAATGAACACGGGGATGCGTTCGGTCATCTCACCCCATATTTCCGTTGATTCCGATTCGTTCTATTTCACTTGCCACCCGCAGGGCTTCAGTGGCCTCTTCGGCGGTTACCGCCGGCGGCCCGCCCTCTTTGACCGCCTGCACAAAGGCGCGCAGTTCATCCGCCAGCGCGTCATCATCGCGCGATCCGGCCTTGGAATAGATGATCTCATGTCCCGATTTACCGAGCGGAATGCGCATGCCGACCTCATCGTTTTTCGTTCCGTCGGCGAGACGGTAAATATCGGCGCGTTTCTCGGCAAGATCGAGTGAGAAATACCCGGATTTTTGGAAAATCCGCAGTTTGCGCATCGGCCGAAGCGACCGGAAACTATGCGGATGTCTTCGCATCTGACGGATCAGCAGAGACGATATTCGA
>CAZVNK010000605.1:0-1559 GCA_964628115.1 uncultured Ignavibacteriaceae bacterium
TTCTGGCAGTTCACGATCGGGATGGTCGTGGGCGGGGTGTTGTTGATCGTTTCGGGTATCGTTCTGCGCGACCGGAACTGGAAAACCGCGATCGCCATCATCCTGCTGGCGGTGATCGGATTTTCGGTGCATCTGTTCATTCCGATTCGCTCGGCGCACAATCCGTCCATCGACGAAAACAATCCCTCCGAGTCGTTCGGGGCGTTTGTCGGGTACCTGGAGCGCAAGCAATACGGTCAGGAGTCGATGGTGGAGCGGATGTTCAAACGGCGGGCCGAATGGTCGAATCAATTCGGCGACAGCCAGCGCATGGGATTCTGGCATTTCTTCAAGGATGAGTACGGTCTGAACGGCCCGAGATTTTTCATCCCGCTGATTCTGGGATTGTTCGGTGTTTGGGAGACGATCCGACGGCGGGCGGCGGTGGGGCTTCCGCTTTTCGTTTTACTGCTGTTATGCACGGTGGGATTGATCTTGTACATGAATTTCGCCGACGGGACTCGGCAGGATGCCGCGACAGGGTTGGGGTATATGGAGGTGCGCGACCGCGATTATTTCTTCACGCCCGGATTCATGATTTTCGGCCTGGCGATCGGGCTGGGGCTGGCGGCGTTAATGGATTTGATCCGCGACACGTTCCGCGCGTTCGGACCGAGGGTCGAGAAGGCGGCGTTCGGGGCATCGACCCTGCTGGTATTGATGCCGCTGTTTCCACTGGCACAAAATTATCATTTCAATGACCGCTCGCGCAATTATATTCCGTACGATTACGCCGATAACTTTTTACGATCCTGCCGGAAGGATGCGATTTTTGTCACCAACGGCGACAACGACACGTTTCCGCTGTGGTGCATACAGGAAGTGTACGGCGTCCGCAAGGACGTGAAAATAGTCAATCTTTCGCTGGCCAACACCGGCTGGTATATAAAACAGTTACGCGATCAGCACGGTGTTCCGGTCAGTTTTACCGATTCCGAGATCGACCGGCTGTTTCCGTATCGCACCCGCGACGGGCGCG
Organism: uncultured Ignavibacteriaceae bacterium; assembly: GCA_964628115.1. Taxonomy (GTDB): domain Bacteria; phylum Zixibacteria; class MSB-5A5; order GN15; family PGXB01; genus JAFGAL01. The sequence continues at coordinate 1,019 of CAZVNK010000605.1, forward strand.
CCTTTCGCATTCAGGATCAGTTGATCGACAATATCATCGTGGCCAATCGGTGGAAATATCCGATGCAGTTCGCGTTTACGGTTCCCAGCAGTAATCGCAATTTCCGGGGACAGTCGCTGGACAGCAACCTGGTGCTGGAGGGAATGGTCTACACGTTGTCGCCGCAGGCCCGCGAGCACGAAATGAATTTCGAACGGACGCGGCAGTTGTATGTGGACGAATACGTGTACCGAGGCGTCAACGACACCTCGGTATATAAAGATGAGGCTACCGACCGGATCGTCAATAATTACGTGCAGGGCTTTTTGATTCTGGCGGATTCCCTGCGTCGCGCCGGGCAGTACGACGAGGCGCTGTCGTATGTCGAGCAGTCGCTGGAGCTGGTGCCGGGATCGTTCGACAATTACGCCTACGCGTCGCAGTTGCTGGCCGAGATGGGACGGCTGGACACGCTGATGGCATTTGTCGATGAGGCGCCGACTTTGCGCAAGAAGGAACTGTTTTTCAACTGGGCGGTTTCGGCGCGTATCAGCGGCCGCAT
>CAZVNK010000606.1:0-1558 GCA_964628115.1 uncultured Ignavibacteriaceae bacterium
CGTCTGCAGGTCGCCATGGGCGTGGCAATGTTACAGGAACTGGTTTTGGGGGAAAGTTCAGAGGCACTTAATATCGCGGTCAATCTCGGTCTGAATCTGAGTTTCGCCGAATATTCACGTGAAAACGAACGTGAAGCCGACAGCTACGGCGTGCTGTATATGACCAAAGCCGGATACAATCCGGAAGCCGCCTTAAGCATGTTTCAGAAGTTGGCGACGATGTCGGATGGAAGTCCCGACTTTTTCGAACGGCTCTCGATGTCCCACCCGGAGACCCAGGAGCGAATCGCCAACACCAATGCGCAAATAGATTCAATGAGGCCGTTGTCGACCGGGTTGAACACATTTTCCTCCCGTTATCAGAGTCTGAAAACCCGCCTGCCATAGATCTTTTTTATCATCACACCCTTCGCATTTTACCTTCACGTCGTTTTCATGATACCAAGCCGCAGTTCTGGTCATGAATTCGGGAAATCATCTAATTCTTTACCATTCAGTATTTTATAATTGGTCAGAAAACGCCTGTTTTGCGTCTTTTTCTGTTGACAAAGCCATAAAAAAGTCTCTATTGTGTTTGAAAATTATGGGATACATCCGATAGTACTTCAATATGATTGTTGAGCAGTTATACAAAACGACCGGACGGTGTGACTTTTTGCACAGAGTCGATAATCTGTTCAACGCCAGGGGGTTAAATCATAGAATTCAGTCGGGCTCAGGAATTCGTCCGGAATCTGATCAGATTCCGTAAACGGAGTGGCAGGATGCGAGTACCGTTTCCGGGAAGGACGTCAAAGACGTTGTGGGGCGGAAGACGTAACTCGTTGGTAGATGGGGTAGTAGTAGTATAGTGATGAGGCCTGAAATTATACCGGAAATTGTGAAACAGGCGTTCCGTTATGGCATTGACATTGCCTTTACCAGCGATAGAAAAATGGAAAATTTGAGGAAAGGTAAAGACCGTGTCAATTAAAAGAGGCGTTTTTAGAATCCTGATGGTTTGGGGGGTGATGGTTCTGGTTTTGGCGCTGTTCGGCAAGGTGGCTGTCGCCACCGATAGCGGCCGCGCGACGGCTGAATTCTTGAATATCGGTGTCGGGGCACGCGCCGCCGGATTGGGCGGGGCATACAGTGCGATCGCGTCCGATGCTTCGGCGGTATACTGGAATCCCGGTGGCGTCGCCGGAATCGACAATGCGCAATTCTTTGTCTCGCATATTTCATGGTACCAGGACATCAATTATGAATTTCTCGGTGCCAGCTATCCGGCATCCGAACGCATGACGCTTTCAGCGTCGGCCGCTTATCTCAGCTATGGAAGTATCGATGGATACGATGAGTATGACAATCCAACCGGGGATGTAAATTCCACCTATGATATGGCGGGCGGCGTATCGCTGGGATACGCGGTTACGGACAATCTGGCCCTGGGTGTCACCGCCAAATACGTTATGATGTCGCTGGCGGGCGAAACCGCCAATGCTTTTGCCGCCGACTTTGGCGCATCGATTAAGTTCAATCGTCTGTCTCTGGGCGCGGTGGTCTCGAATTTCAAACA
>CAZVNK010000607.1:0-1552 GCA_964628115.1 uncultured Ignavibacteriaceae bacterium
TATCAACAACGCAGTGCACATGGCTATACTCCAGCGGCAATGAGTGCCGGCACCGGGAAAACCATGCAATACGCCATCCCGGCGAATCAATTCACCGCCAGAGGCTTGGAATATTACATGGAAATAACCGACACGGAGATGGGAACAACCAATCGTCTCAGAACGGAAGCCGATCCCTACGTGTTCGTCACTCAGATGACCAATGCGACCGGCCGGCGACCGGTCGCCATGCCGGATGCGCAATATCGCATTGTCGGCGTGCCAATAGAAATCACCGGATCCCGAACGGCATTGACCGTTTTCGGCGATGATCTCGGCGACACCAACTCGCGCTACTGGCGCATGGCGCGTTACGATGACGGCGAAACCGACGATTTGCAATTCTATCCCGATCTTGATCAGGTATATCCGGAACGCGGGTACTGGCTGATTGCGCGAAGCGACAGGCGTTACGGTGCGGCGGGCTATTCCATGCAACCGAATTTCGCCTACGATGACGTTTCGTACTATCGAACCGAGGAATTGAACGTCGGATGGAACATGCTGGCCAATCCCCTGCCGTTTGCGGTCGGCTGGTCGGCAATCCGAGTCGAAGACAATGGCACAGTACAGGCAGGTCATCCGCTCACTGCCATCAACGATTTCCCCTATTATTATAACGGAACCGGTTATGTCGAAGTCGCGGCCATCCCGGCCTGGGAGGGAATTTATCTCTATGTCAACAAGGCCGGAATAAAATTACTGTTCCCATACGAGGAGTATGTCGATGTGGTCAAATCCGAGGAGGCGACTTCAGAATCGTTCAGCATAGACAACTGGCATCTTGATATCATCATGATGTCGGGTGAATATGTCGATCGTCTGAACTCACTCGGAGTCAAACCCGAAGCCGAATCCGGTCGTGACATGTACGATTATGCCGAACCGCCGCCGGCGCCCGGTGCCCCGCATCTAGCATTCGTTCTGCCGGACGAGGATGGTTTGTTCCGCACCGACTATCGCGCGCGGTTGAATGGCGGCGCGATCTGGGACGTGGTCTTCTCATCCGCACCCGGCCGAATTCTTCGGGTGGAAAATCTGGATGCACTGCCGGGCGATTTGCAGGCCTGGTTGATCATGAGTAACGGTTCGAAAGTCCTGCTTGAGTCTGATTCACCGGTAACTCTTCCCGATGGAGTAACCTCGGCTCGGATCGTTGTCGGTGACAAAACATATCTGGAAGGCGACCATGGCGCGTCGGTGCCGACGGATTTCACTCTCTATCAGAATTACCCGAATCCGTTCAATCCGACCACGATTATTCGCTTTGCCCTGCCGAATCCGTCACATGTCAGTCTGGATATTTACAACATCCTCGGACGAAAAGTCGCCACGCTGATCGATCAGCCGCTACAGGCCGGTTATCACACCGTTACCTGGGACGGCCGCACCGACGGCGGGAAATCCGCCGCCAGCGGCGTGTATTTCTATCGCGTGACCGGCAGTCAACATGTCGAACAGAAAAAGATGATTCTGCTGAAATAAACGAATCGAGATTCAATCAAAGACCGCC
>CAZVNK010000608.1:0-310 GCA_964628115.1 uncultured Ignavibacteriaceae bacterium
GAGGACTTCGGCGGTCTCGGTCTTGAATTGACGGCGAACGGCGCCGCACCCGGGGCGACGACGGTGCTTCGTGAAACCGGTACCGCCCCGTCGATTGGCGGCGGAACGGCGATTCTGCGGGCATACACGATTTCACCGACCGTCAACGCGGGGCTGAATGCGACGCTGGTGATGCATTATGTCGAAACCGAATTGAACGGCCTCACCGAAAGCGCGCTGGCGCCGTACGTATCGACGGACGGCGGGACGACGTGGGATGCCATCAGCGGCGTGGTGGATGACGTCGCGAATACCGTGACTGTTACCGGAC
>CAZVNK010000608.1:320-1546 GCA_964628115.1 uncultured Ignavibacteriaceae bacterium
GGGTGGTGCATCGGCGTACGTGTGTGGAGACGCCAACGGCGACGAAGCCATCAATTTGCTGGATATTCTGTTCTTGATCAGTTACATCTACGGTACTCCTCAGGGACCGGCTCCCGATCCGGCGGCGGCGGCCGACTGCAACGGTGGCGACGGGGCGATCAACCTGCTGGACATCCTGTATTTGATCAGTCACATCTACGGCAATCCTCAGGGGCCGGCTCCGGTTTGTCCGTAAGCGTATACTTGCAATGAATGGTATGGAAGAACGGTCATTCGTTCTTCCATGCCTGACGATATATAGGGAGAGATGATGTCACGGACCGTTTTCGGGCATGTGACATATGGCGTTTACGACCGATGTCATAAGATGGGGCATCATCTCTGAAATGAGAGACGACAACATATAACGATCGGGTTGCCGACATGAGAATCATAATACTTCTGCTCGCGGCGGGATTGCTCGGTTTAAACGCATCGGCGCAAGTGCCGATATCTGGAGATATCACCGCCCATATCAACAGCATCATCGGTGAGATTCCGGGCGCGACTCCGTCCGGGCTGTATTTGCAACCCGGTTCGACGTCGCGTGATCTCTGGCGCGAAATCATTCAAAACATACTCGGTGGTGAGTACGGTGTGGCCGACTCGCTTGCCGAGGCTATCGATTACCGCGTGGTGGAATATACCAACACGGCGGTTACGCCGGCCAAAGTTTACTACATTCTGGAACGAACGCCGGAGGCGACCAGTCACTATTGGGGAACGTTCGTGTTCAATCCGGCCCCGGATCGCTATCAAGTGGTGATTCAGAGTCCGCATACGATTTATGACATCAACACCGGGAAACAGGGTTTTCTCGTGTTTCGTGAAACGGGAGCGCGGGCATTTTTCATGAATGGAACACATCGATGCAACGGAGAAACATACTCATCATGTGACGGAACGACACAGGTCTGTTCCGAAAGCTCCGAGGCGTACCGGTATTCCGATCAGGCCCATGTCGTACTGAGTACGTTTCAAATCACGACCGAGGAAATGCTGGCGCTTATTCCCGATTTGGTCGTGATTCAGCCGCACGGTTTTTCCAAGGGAACCGGCGATCCCGATGTTATAATGAGCAATGGAACACGCTACACGCCGTCGGTCGATTATTTGCTTACCCTGCGGGACACTGAAAAAGAACGGCTGTCTTCGCTTTTCTCTTCCCTCATCGAAACGGGGCGCCG
>CAZVNK010000609.1:0-1531 GCA_964628115.1 uncultured Ignavibacteriaceae bacterium
TCATATTTGCTCAACCTCCTCCTCAAACGTCGCAATCATCGCATCCACGCATGCTTTTTTACTTGCTGTTTTCGCGGATATGTTCGGCCAGCCCCAAATCAATCGAGGCCGCAACGACACTGGTCGGCAGACGCCGCGCGACTTCCTCGGCATGGCTCGGCCCGGAAAGCGTGGCCACGTGCGCGTCATCCAGAACCGGGATGACTTCGGTGATGACCTCGGACATGCGTTTCAGGCTTCTCATCTCCACTCCCTTGGCCAGATTGACACAGGGAATCGGTTTGCGCAGAAGTGATCGCAATTGTTCGCAGACGGCGCGGATTTTCTGCGCCGGGATTGCCAATACCAGCAGGGATGATTTTTCGACCGCCTCGGCCAGATCGTTGGTGATGACGGTTTGTTCTGGGATGGTGACCCCCGGCAGTTTGGACGGATGCGCCCGTCCGGCTACGAGTAAGTCGTAATCTGTCCGATTGAATTCCCACAGCGTCACTCGATGCCCGTTATCCGCCAGACAATCGGCAATGGCGATTCCCCAACTTCCCGCTCCGAGGACGGCGATTCGTTCAGACATGGCTTTCCGCTTTCGGTTGTTTTTTCGAGCTGAAGCTGAACCTATTTTCATTACCGGCGATCAGTCGCTTGATATTGGAACGATGGGCATAGATTATCAATAACGCCAGGATGAAGGTCGTTACGACATAGACCGGATGCACATCGGACAGGTCGGCCAACCAGGTTATCAGCACACTGAGAAAGAGTGCGGTTGCGGCCAGTATTGACCCCAGCGAGATATATCTGCTGACCGCGACGGTCACGATGAATACGCCCAGCGCCATCAGAGCCTGAACCGGCAGAAGCGTGAGCATCACACCCAGCGCCGTATTGACCCCCTTCCCCCCACGAAAGAGAAAGAATACTGGAAACAAATGTCCGACAATAGCCGCCATACCTGCGATGAGCTTGACATATTCCAATGAGAGTACATCCCCTCCAATTCTGGAGGCCACAACCACCGCCAGCACGCCCTTGCCGATATCACATATCGTAACCAGCAGTCCCGCCGATGGCCCGGCAACACGCCAGGCATTGGTCGCCCCGATATTCCCCGAACCGTACTGCCGGATATCGTCGATACCATAAAGACGAGCCGTCAGATATCCGAAAGGAATCGAACCCAAGAGATAGCCGATGAGAATCGCAAGAATGTCATACATGATGTTATTCTTCACCTGTTACGCGCAAGACATTATAACGCCGCACGTTACTTTTCGATGATCTTTTTAATAAACTCCATGGTTTCTTCAGCCTCTTCCTTTGTAAATGTCTCTTCCTTGGCGATTTTCTGGAAGCGCAGAGAGAGTTCCTGCATCTCGGCCTCGTTTACCTTGCCTTCTTTAACAGCCACCTTGAAGTCATCCATAAGTTCGCGGACTTGATCAGCAGTGACGCCTTCAGGAAGGTTTTCAATGATAGCATCGCCGAGTCCATCGGTCATTTTGGACAATCCAGCTTCGATGATTTCGTCTTT
>CAZVNK010000610.1:0-1530 GCA_964628115.1 uncultured Ignavibacteriaceae bacterium
CCGGGCCGACGGCCGCCCGTCGGCCGACGCCGTCGAGTCCTCGCTGGCGGCGGTGATGACGGCGGCGAAGCGACCGAGCTGCCTGAGTTCCCGGATCCGCCACCCGCGGCGAAGAACGACCCCGGGGGCAAATAATGGATGGACCTTTGAGGATATAACAGGAGGAATTGAAAGATGAGAAGGACAGCAACTATTTTGATTTTATCGGCCCTCATTATTTGCGCCGCGGCTGTGACGGCCTCCGCGCAGGCGCCGAATACAATTATGTACCAGGGGCGTTTGACCAACGCCGACGGTGTGCCTCGAACCGGGACGGTTGCCGATGTGCGGTTCCGGATTTACCTGGCTGATCACGACAGTTTTCTCAATGCGATTTATTTCGAGATGACAACGCCGATCGAGTGCGACGACAACGGTGTTTTCACGGTCGAGCTTAGCCCGATCGAAAACGCCAATACTTTTTCGGGCGGGACCAGATATCTCGGTATCAAAGTCGGTACCGATGATGAAATGACGCCATATCAGAAGTTGGCTTCGACGCTGTATTCGATGTCAACCGAGAAGACTCCGGGAATTGCCTCAGGATATTACGATGGTAGTTATATTACCCTGACGGCGACGGATATAAACCTGGATTCGGCGGTCATAACGGTTCCAACGGATGGATATATGGTTGTTATTGCGAATGCATATTACGTTCCTATTCACGCTACCGGCACCAAGGATCTGGCAAGATTTACCATCTCGACGGTATCCGAAACCCTTGATTACGCTAACATGTGCAATGTTTCCACTCCGGCGAGTGCTACGGCCGACGCCGATATGCCTTTGGCGGTATCGGTCCACGCGGTGTATGACGTGGCCCCCGGGACGCACACATATTACTTTGTCGCCGATGGTTTTACCGGGACACCACGAGCCGGCAAAGCCAAAATAACAGCCATGTTTTTCCCCAACGCTTACGGGACGGTTGATGCTACAACAGCCAAGGCAGTGGAAGAACAATTGCCCAATACCGACAGCGGCAACATGAGCAAATAAACCGGATTATGTGCAATGAATCATATATCCAAAAGAAAAGAGGTTGCTCATGAATAGAAAATTAATCGGAATTGTCCTGATGCCGATGTTGATGCTTTTCGCGGCTTCATCGGTCTTCGGGCAGACCGGTGACAATGTCATATCCAACGGTCAGCCGGTCGGGGGCGGCGGGACATCGTCAAGCGCCGCATACACCCTTACCGGTTCGGTACCGCTGACAAGCGGTATGGCCATGGGGAGTTCCGGCCATGAGATAATGGGCGGCACGATCGGGATATCATACAGCCTGCAACCATATTCGGCGCTGGAGTTTACCTATTCAGGGTCGGCGGTGCAGACGGTGCCGTTCGGCGACGCGAAGTTGATCGAGATTGACATCACCGCCGGAACCGGGGCCGATACGGCGGGTACTATTTTTGCCCAGTCGTTCGGATCGAGCAGTTTCAGTACGTTCCAGATGGCGCTGGACGGGACGGTTCTGTCGTACAA
>CAZVNK010000611.1:0-576 GCA_964628115.1 uncultured Ignavibacteriaceae bacterium
GGGTTTCAATGCCCAATTCCTTCATGACTCGCACCGGGAAGGTCACCTGTTTCATGGTGTATCCTTCGTAAAAGTGAAACCGTCCCTGCATGGCCACCACCGGCTTGCCCTGCAAATGCCCGAACAGCAGGCGTCCCTGATGCGATTCCACGGTGGAAACCGGAAAATGCGGAATCGTGCCGTATTCCACCGTCGCGGTTATTTCAATGCCGTCACCAAGTGATCCGAGACCGGTTCCGAGAATTATGCCGATCTTCGGAACCAGGTCGACTTTGGTGCGAATATGCTTGGCCGCCTCAGAAATTGTCTCCCTGAGATTGTCCATTCTTTACCTCCTCAACATCCTCTGTCGTTTCGCCAAATCCATCAACCAGGCGATCAATATCATTATCATTCAATTCCAGCTTGGGTTCACTCGGAGCTTCGTCTTTCGGCGGTTCAGCCGGTTTGGGCGCATCCACCGGGGTGTCGGGGATAGGCGCGTGCTCCAGCGGTTGTTCCGCAGTCGGAATCTGCGTGGTTTGCATCGGGTCTTTCACCGGCTCTACAACCGGTACCTGATCGGTCGGAGTCTGT
>CAZVNK010000611.1:586-1514 GCA_964628115.1 uncultured Ignavibacteriaceae bacterium
AGCGAACAAGCCACCGGTGCGTCGATGCGCTCCGCCAGTTCATACAGCTCGTCTGCCGCTCGTGATAGCACCACGCCGCCGCCCGCGAAAATAACCGGCCTTTCTGCGCTGCTGACCAACTCCTTCACTTCGTCGATCGGAATTTCGGACGTCATGGCCGATTCATCCACCTCATCGTCCGATTCATGCATTTCCTCGCTGACGGCCTCCATGGAATGTGATTCCTGCGGGGGAGGGGCCGGCGTTTGTTGCGATCGGGAAACCTGTTTCTGCGGGCGATGCTCGGTCTCGGTGTCTTCCGGGTAAATCGAATCGACCAGCTTGAGATGCGCCTGCATTTCGGCGCGTAATTTGTTGTAGAAGCTCTTGCGCGTGAACTCCATTTTTTCGATCTGCGCTTCCAGTTCGGCCACGCGCTGATGTTTCTCCTCGATGACCTTGTCGCGACGATGTTTGGCCTGATCGATAATCAGTTCCGCCTCTTTGCGGGCATTGGCGACAATCTGCTCGGAATTTTTCTGCGCCTCCAGCACGGCGATCTTGATTGTCTCTTCAAGATTCTTCAAGTCTTGAAAGCGCTGTTTGAGCGACTGGTATTCCTCGGTCGTCTTGAGGATTTTACCCCGCGCTTACACCAGTGCCGTCGCCGAGGCATCCCGGAAAGAGTCGACCTCGGTCGGCGCATACCCCCGGAATGACTTGGCAAAGGTCTGATTCCTCATTTCGTTGGGCGTCAATTCCATACTATCCCTCGTTATTAAAATGTCGTTTTCGCCTCAATGTTTCCGCCGTAATGCCGGGCTATTGCCCGCGAGAGCCGAAAATAGCCGTACCGAGCCGAACCATTGTCGATCCCTCATCGATGGCAAGCTCAAAATCATCCGACATCCCCATCAGACGTTTTAAGCCACTTCCCGCTGCCAAGCTC
>CAZVNK010000612.1:0-1507 GCA_964628115.1 uncultured Ignavibacteriaceae bacterium
CAGTGGTTTTCGGACTGGTTTTCGATTATCGGCGCCTGTGCCATCTGGCTGGGTGCGTTGAATCTGATAAAAATCTCCGCGAATAAAATCTATCGCAAACGTTCCGGCTGGGGATATTCGGCGGTAATCATCGTCAGTTTTATCGTCATTACCCTGATCGGCTTGTTCGAGGGTGAGGATTTTCGCGATTTCGGCACCACGTTCGACTGGATGTATCGCTTCGTGTATACGCCGTTGTCGTCGACCATGTTCGCCCTGCTGGCGTTTTTCGTGGCGTCGGCATCCTATCGCGCTTTCCGCGCTCGCAATCTTGAGGCGACGTTACTATTGTTGGCGGCGTTTTTCGTGATGATCGGCCGGGTTCCCGTGGGTGACGCGATCGCAATGAAGCTCAGTATTCCGGCCAGTATTTATCCGTCGGCGGTGGCGGTTTGGATCATGAACGTGGTCAATGCCGCCGGGCAGAGAGCGATTCTGATCGGCATTGCGCTGGGAATCGTGTCGACCTCGGTGCGGGTGATCCTCGGTATCGAGCGGTCGTATCTGGGGGGTGATTGATCATGAAGAAGGAACTGCTGGTATATCTCGGCATTCTGATTTTGGCGATCCTCCTGTATTTCGTGGTCACCGAGCCGATCTCGTTTTCACCGACGGTATCACTGATTATTATCGGGCTGATCGCGCTGGCGTTGTTATGGGTGTTCGTCCGTACGATCATGGGAAGATTCGTGGGACGGCGGACGGTGTTTACGTTCGTTGCCATTTCAGTCGTTTTGCCGTTTTTCATGACGGTGGAGCAACCGATTCAGACGTCGCCGGAAGTGCAGTCGTTGTACCAGGCGGTCATGGATTTGAAACCGGGTTCGAAAGTGCTGGTGTCGTTCGATTACGATCCGCCGTCGGCGCCCGAATTGCAACCGATGGCCGAGACATTCTTCGGGCTGTGTCTGGAGCGCGACTTGCGGATAATCATCATGGGTTTATGGCCGCAGGGGCCGCAACAGGCTGAGCTGGCGTTGCAGAAAATATTCGACGATCCGACAATCGCCGCGAAGAATTACGAATACGGTGTCGACTATGTCAATCTCGGTTTTCAGGTCGGCAATGAGTTTGTCATTCAGCGTATGGGTGATGACATCGGCAGTATGTTTCAAACCGATTATTACGGCACGCCGTACGATTCACTGCCGTTGATGCGTAATATCAGGAATTTTTCAAACATAGATTTTTCATTCAATTTGTCGGCGGGATATCCCGGCACGGTGGAGTGGGTGCAGGTGGCAGTCGATCGCTACGGCGTCAATCTCGGAGCCGGCAACACCGCCGTGCAGGCGCCGCAGATGTATCCGTATTTGCGCGCCGGTCAGTTGAGCGGACTGCTGGGCGGTTTGAACGGCGCGGCCGAATTCGAGAAAGCGGCCGGACGAATCGGCAAGGGACCGAAATTTATGGTGTCACAGTCTTTTTCGCATGTGATCGTGATCGCCGTTATCATTATCGGTAACGC
>CAZVNK010000613.1:0-1506 GCA_964628115.1 uncultured Ignavibacteriaceae bacterium
CCTCGAACGTGCGCAGATCGGCGCCCGCGCCTTTCATACCGGGAATGACCGGCACTCCGGCCCCCGACATCTTGATTCGGGCTTCGACTTTGTTGCCCATCAGCCGCATCGCTTTTGCCGACGGCCCGATGAACGTAATTCCGGCTTCTTCGCACTTTTCCGGGAAAAGCGGATTTTCGGCCAGAAAACCATAACCCGGATGAATAGCGTCGCAATGGAAACCTTTCGCCGTTGCGATGATTTTATCCAGCGCCAGATACGATTCCAGCGGCGGCGGCGGCCCGATCTCGATCGCCTCGTCGGCCATTCGCGCGTGCACCGCGTCGGCATCGGCGGTGGAATAAATCGCCAGCGTCGGGATGTTCAGCAAACGGCAGGCATTGATAATGCGCACCGCGATTTCACCCCGGTTGGCAACCAGTATTTTCTTGAATAATGTATCCGACATCAATCTTCAACCCATTTCGGTTTACGTTTTTGCAGGAACGCGTTCATGCCTTCCTGTCCCTCATCGGAGATTCTCAGTTTCGCGATCATTTCCGCCGTGAACGGTTTGTACTCATCCTCGGTCATGTTCGGCACCGATGACACCAGCTCTTTGGCGACCGCAATCGCTTCCGGCCCGGATGATTTAATCATTTTCAACAGGCCGTTGACCGCAGTATCCAGTTCACTATCGGCGACGCATTGATTGACCAACCCGACATCGAATGCCTTGTGACCGTTCATGCGTTCGCCGGTGATGAAAAATTCGCGGGCTTTTCCCTCGCCGATCTTTTTCACGACGTACGGGCCGATACACGCCGGCACGAGTCCGATCTTGACTTCCGAAAACGAGAATTTGGCCGTCTCGGCGGCAATGGCCACGTCGCATACCGCCACGAAACCGACCCCGCCGCCGATTGCGGCGCCGTTGATCCGTCCGATCACCGGACAACGAAAGTGATAGATCAACGCGAACAAATCAGCGAGTGCGTTTGATTCTTTGAGATTCTCCTCGAACGATTGCGTGATAACGCGTTTCATCCAGTTCAAATCCGCCCCGGCGCAAAACGATTTTCCCTCGCCGGTCAGCACCACCGCGCGGAGATTTTTATCCTTGTCCAGTTCCGTGAACAGATCGGTCATCTCATAAATGACCGTGTCGTTGAATGCGTTGTGTACCTCGGGACGACAGAATTGCACGTACGCCACATGATCGGTAATCGTACAGGAAAGTGTTTGATATGCCATATCCCCCCCTACATCCTGAAGACGCCGTATCGTTGTTCCGGGATCGGCGCGTTAAGCGACGCCGAAATCCCCAGCGCAATCGCCTCGCGCGTGTCGGTCATACCGATCACACCGTCATCCCACAGCCGCGCGGTCGAATAGTACGGGGTCGCCTCGGATTCGTATTTCTCGATAATCGGTTTGCGGATTTCCTCGACTTCGTCCGGGGTCAGTTTCTTGCCTTCCCGCTCCAATTGCTTGACCTTGACCGTCGCGAGCACGTCGGCGGCCTGT
>CAZVNK010000614.1:0-1505 GCA_964628115.1 uncultured Ignavibacteriaceae bacterium
GCGGCTCGGGATATTTCGGATTCGGTCTGCTCTATGACGCGGGCGGCAATGACAAGTATCACGGCGACACGCACAGCCAGGGGGCGGGAACGTTCGGTCTCGGCGTTCTGATCGACCAGGGCGGTTCGGACGTGTATACCGCGTCGTTTCTGTCGCAGGGAGTCGGCATGGTGGAAGGATTCGGACTGATCGCCGACGCTGACGGGTCGGATAATTATATCGCCGGAAACACCTATACCGAGATGCTCGGGCTTTCCGGCGGCAATCCGCATTTCGTTTCGTTGTCGCAGGGATTCGGCTACGGTATCCGGCCGTACACGTCGGGCGGCATCGGCGCCATTGTCGATTTCAAAGGCAATGACATGTATGTCACCGACATTTACGGTCAGGGATCGAGTTACTGGTGGTCGCTGGGCGTGCTGTACGATTCCAGCGGTCACGATCAGTACGTGTCGTATCAATACGCGCAGGGAGCGGGAATCCACATGTCGCTGGGCATCCTGTTCGATCATCACGGCGATGATTTTTATCGCGGCAAGGGATTGATGCAGGGATGCGGACACGATTACGGGTGCGGCATGATGGTCGATCGGTACGGCGACGATATCTACCATGCGGTTGGATTGTCGCAGGGAGGCGGCCAGGCCAACGGTTTCGGGATATTGATCAACGATTACGGTGACGATTATTACTACGTGATCGACACTCACAATACCCAGGGATACGGCAATCCCCGGCGCGATTTCGGCTCGATCGGGTTGTTTCTCGATTTGAGCGGAACCGATCGCTATGTCGGCAACGGCGCGGATAACGCCTATTGGCAGATTCCGTCGAAATGGGGCGGCGGCATGGATTGGGAATTCATCCCGCCGACGGCAACCGCGATGGAGAAGGAGTAACGATCATGCATAAAATTCTTTTTCGCTTGGTACCGGTTGTCGTCCTGTTGATGGTTGTTGCCGGTTCGGTCTCGGCCGGAAAGGTCGAGGACAAGGTCGACTCGCTGTTCGTGATCGCCTCGTCGGGCGAGTTGAAATATCGGGATATGGTGCAACCGGCGATCGATTCGCTGGGGGCGATGGGCGCGCCGGCAGTGCCCCGCCTGATTAAAATGTTATCTGAAAAAGAGATTAGGCAAAAGAAGTCGGACGGATGGATTGAAGCGGTTTGTATGTTACAAGTAATAGGCACACCTGAAAAACATATTCAAGAGTTTCTTGAGAAGAATGTTAAAAATATTAAAAGGGAAGATAAATGGGATGTTATCAAAGAGGAGTTTTTTGATGGAGATCCGAAAAAAGATTATTTTTCAAAGATTGCCGAATTAACTTTGTTGTTTAAAGATATTGGAAGCGTATTACAATTTTCTATTGATTTTATGCCTTCATCCATTGAAATTACTCATCCTGAAAGTTTGGTTGTTAAAAACAATAGCATGACTAATTTTGTTAGTGATGTTTTAGCTAAAATGCATGATTTGAATATTCTTGTTAAAACCCTTGACA